>JAEEXN010000110.1 GCA_016291595.1 Prevotella sp. | reverse complement strand
AAGCGTTCATACCCAAGAGTGAAACCCACCGGCTTTGACCCGCAGAAGAAGTATCCAACCGTCATTTTCGTCTACGGAGGCCCGCATGCTCACAATGTTGGGGCATCATGGCACTATGCCAGCCGCTCTTGGGAGACTTATATGGCACAGAAAGGCTATTTGCTGTTCATCTTAGACAACCGGGGCAGTGAGAACCGCGGACGTGAGTTCGAGCAAGCTACTTTCCGCCAGCTCGGACAGATAGAGATGGCCGACCAGATGAAGGGTGTGGAATTTCTGAAGACGCTTCCCTATGTCGACCAGGAACGAATGGGCGTACATGGATGGAGTTTTGGCGGCTACATGACCATTACACTGATGACCAATCATCCCGAAGTGTTTAAGGTAGGTGTTGCCGGAGGTCCTGTTATCGACTGGAAATGGTACGAGGTGATGTATGGTGAGCGCTACATGGACACACCGCAAACAAATCCCGACGGCTATGCTAAGACCAGTCTGCTGAAAAAGGCAAAGGACCTGAAGGGAAAATTGCAGATTATCACCGGCTACAACGACGCCACGGTGGTTCCGCAGCATTGTCTGTCGTTTATTGCAGAGTGCATCAAGGCCGGCACACAGCCCGATTTCTTTGTCTATCCAGGTGAGCCGCATAACATGCGCGGCCATCAGAGTGTACATCTGCATGAGCGTATTACTCAGTATTTCGAGGATTACCTGAAATAGTTAAAAGTCAGGAACAGGAAAGAAGGTTTTAACAAATCTGACATCATTTAGTTAAGAAAAAGAGATTTAAGATGAGAATATTATTATTAGGAAGTGGCGGACGCGAACATGCATTGGCATGGAAAATAGCTCAGAGCAGCAAGTGTGAGAAACTGTTTATCGCCCCTGGCAACGCAGGTACGGCAGCTTGTGGCGAGAACATCGCGATGAAGGCTGACGACTTTGAGGCCATCAAGAGCTTTGTGGTCAACAATGGAGTTAACATGGTAGTGGTCGGACCTGAGGATCCGTTGGTAAAGGGTATTTACGACGAATTCAAGGCCGATGCACGTACCAAGGACATTCCCGTCATCGGCCCGTCGAAGGCAGGAGCTGTATTGGAAGGTTCCAAAGATTTTGCCAAAGGCTTTATGCAGCGCCATCATATTCCGACAGCCAAATATGCGACGTTTGACGGTGAGCACCTTCAAGAAGGTCTTGCATACTTGGAGCAGTTGGAGCCGCCGTACGTATTAAAAGCAGACGGGCTATGTGCCGGAAAAGGCGTGCTTATCCTTCCCACCATTGACGAGGCAAAGAAGGAGTTGGGCGAAATGCTTGGCGGCATGTTCGGTAACGCATCGTCACACGTAGTGATCGAGGAGTTCCTTAGCGGCATCGAGTGCTCAGTATTCATACTGACTGACGGTAAGCACTACCAGATTCTGCCAGAGGCAAAAGACTACAAGCGCATCGGAGAGGGAGATACAGGACTGAATACCGGTGGCATGGGCAGCGTGTCGCCCGTTCCATTCGCCGACAAGGAATGGATGAAGAAAGTGGAAGACCGTATCATCCGCCCGACAGTTGAGGGACTGGCATCAGAGGGGATTGACTACAAGGGTTTCGTCTTCTTTGGTCTGATCAACGTGAAGGGCGACCCAATGGTTATTGAATACAACTGCCGGATGGGTGACCCGGAGACAGAGAGCGTAATGTTACGCCTGAAGAGCGACATCGTAGACTTGTTCGAAGGCGTGGCAAATGGCAACTTAGACCAGTACAAGGTTGAGTTCGACGAACGAAGTGCCGTTTGTGTAATGCTCGTGAGCGGTGGCTATCCCCAATCCTACAAGAAAGGCTATCCCATCAGCGGTATCGACAAGGTCGATGGCAGCATCGTCTTCCATGCCGGAACAGCACTGAAAGATGGCGAGATAGTGACAAATGGTGGTCGTGTGATTGCCGTCTCCTCCTATGGAAAGGACAAGGCTGAAGCGCTGGCCAAGTCGTTCAAGGAGGCTCAGAAAATCCAGTTCACTGACAAGTACTTCCGGTCAGACATTGGTGCGGACCTTTGACACAACGGCGCAATTGGCATTTGCAGAGCTGCCTTCTACATTTCCCGAGTTGCTCTCTACGCGCGTAGAGCAGCCTTCTGTATATGTAGAGTAGTACGCTGCGGTTGCAAGAATGCACTTTGTGCCATCAACGACAAACAATATTGAAGAGGCTACAGAATAAAATAGCGGAGAGTAAGTTCGCATTGCCACTGACACTGGTTTATGCGGTTTTGGTATGGGTGGCCGGCGGCCTGCCGGATAACCGTATGGTATGGGTACCCTTCGGTTGTATGATACTTTCAACATACCTGATGATGGAGCTAAACAACATCAATGTGCTCATCAGAATCTTCAGCCGCATGGTTTCTTGTTCCTTCCTGGTATTGACGGCGATGTCGGCAATGGTATTCAACGACATACAAGGAGGCATTGTCCAGCTTTGTATGATTTCGTTCTACATGGCCTTCTTCCAGACATATCAGGACAAGACGTCCCCGGGATGGGTATTTTATGCTTTCTTCTGTCTGGGACTGGCCAGTCTGATGTTCATTCAGATTGTGTTCTTCGTTCCATTCCTATGGATTATGTTGTGGCGTAACATGATGGCTCTCAGCTGGAGGAATTTCTGGGCAAGCATCATCGGACTGATTGCGCCATATTGGTTTGTTGGGGCATATTGTGTCATTAGCCATCAGACTGATCTGTTTATCGGGCATTTTCTGTCTGTTGCCAAGTTCCAGCCTTTATTTGTCTACGAGCATATTGACGAGCATCTGATTGTCACGCTTGTATTCATTCTCCTGCTGGGTATTACGGGAAGCATTCATTTCCTGCGGAACAGTTTCTTCGACAAGATTCGCACGCGGTTGATTTACTATGTATTCATGACCATGCTATTCCTGTCGGTCATCTTCATCGTTCTTCAACCAATGCATGCCCAAGTGTTGCTGCGTATCATGACGATCAGCTCAAGCATCCTGATTGCCCACTTCATTGCACTGACGAGGACGAGGCTTACAAACATCGCCGTGATTCTGTTCATGATTCTTGCGCTCATCATCACAGTCTACAATCTATGGATACCCTCATTGCTTTTCTGACAGAATATGGCTATGAGGGATTCTTTGTGGCCTCGTTTATTGCAGGCTCTGTGTTTCCCTTTAGCAGCGAGGCGGTGATGATCGGGCTCATGGCAACAGGATTAGAGCCTATTGGGCTTGTGCTGTATGGCACAGCAGGCAATGTGCTTGGCTCCATGTTTAATTATGGCGTCGGCAGACTCGGCAAGCCGGAATGGATAGAGCGTTACCTGCATGTCGGCGAGGAGACTCTCAACAAGGCCCAGCGCTTCATGGCCGGCCGTGGCGCATGGATGGGATTCTTTACTTTCCTTCCCGTTCTGGGCAGTGCCATTGCAATCGCTCTCGGTCTGATGCGCGCAAATGTGGCGATTACTCTCATCAGTGTCACACTGGGAAAGTTGCTCCGCTATATTCTTTTAGCATATGGAGCGGGATTTTTCTTTTAGCTATAAATGCGTTGAAAGATAAAAGACATGAGGAAGAAGATAGAAGTTAAAAATGATTAAGGAGTGCAGAAAACTAATAACGACAAACTCCTAACTCCTAACTCTTTTGTATCTTTGCAATTAAAAATTATCAATCATATCAATGAAACAGTACAGAATTGTAGACAATGTTCTCGGATGGCTCACCTTTTTGATTGCAGCCTTCGTCTATTGCTCTACTATTGAACCGACAGCAAGTTTTTGGGACTGTCCTGAATTTATCACAACAGGTTATAAACTTGAAGTAGGCCACCCACCGGGGGCACCTTTCTTCATGCTGACTGCTAATCTGTTCACGCAACTGACCAGCGACCCGTCGAAAGTGGCCCTGATGGTAAACATCATGAGCGCACTGCTTTCGGCTACGTGTATATTATTCCTGTTTTGGTCGATAACCCACTTGACACGTCGTCTGCTGATTGACTCATGGGACGAGTTGACGACAAACAAGCTGATTGCCATTGAGGCTTCAGGACTTGTAGGCGCGTTGATTTACACATTTAGCGACACTTTCTGGTTCTCTGCTGTAGAAGGTGAGGTATATGCCTACTCCTCAGCGTTTACTGCTGTCGTGTTCTGGCTGATTCTAAAGTGGGAAGACCATGCTGATGAGCCTCATAGCGACCGCTGGCTGGTGCTTATTATGTATATGACAGGACTCTCCATCGGTGTACACTTGTTGAACCTCTTGTGTGTTCCTGCTATTGTGCTGGTCTACTATTACAAGCGTTTCCCCAATGCAAATCTGAAAGGCTCTCTCATTGCCCTCTGTATCTCGTTCGTACTTGTGGCTGCCATTCTCTATGGTGTCGTACCAGGCATCATTACTGTAGGTGGATGGTTTGAGTTGTTCTTTGTCAACACGTTGGGAATGCCGTTCAACACGGGTGAGATCATCTACATCTTCCTGCTCGTTACTATTGTTATCTGGGCCATCTATGAAAGCTACCAACATAAGCATATCCTGCGCGAGAATATATCATTCATTGCCGCAATTGGAATGTTAGGTATTCCGTTCTATGGCTATGGGTGGTCGGCTTTCATCATTGGTGTGATTGTATTGGCACTTCTCTGGTTTGTCGTCAAAGGAAAGTTTACGTTCCTGCCAGCTATCACAGCACGCATGAAGAACACCACCCTGCTCTGCCTGTTGATGCTGATGATTGGTTACTCTACTTATGCTCTGATTGTCATCCGCTCCTCTGCCAATCCTCCTATGGACCAGAACTCACCGGAGGACATCTTCACGCTGGGTAAATACCTTAGCCGTGATCAGTACGGTGACCGTCCTTTATTCTATGGTCAGTCCTACAACTCGCAGGTGGCACTGAAGATTGAAGGCAATATGTGCAAGCCTGTTGCTACTGAGGGGGCACCCGAGTACCAGCGAAAAGAGAAAGCCAGTGACTTGGAGAAAGACTCATATTTCGTTGTAGGCCGCAAGCGTAATTACAAATACGCTCAGAACATGTTCTTCCCACGTATGTACAGTTCGGCTCACACACAAGCTTACGAAAGTTGGATGGGTGGCGTCGACGGATATGAGGTTCCTTATGACCGTTGTGGAGAACCCATGACGGTGAAAATGCCAACACAGCTGGAGAATTTGCGTTTCTTCATCTCTTATCAGTGCAACTTCATGTATTGGAGGTATTTCATGTGGAACTTTGCCGGACGCCAGAACGACATTCAGGGAAATGGAGAACTGGAGCATGGCAACTGGCTGACGGGTATTCCGTTCATCGATAACTTGCGACTTGGAGACCAGAACCTGCTACCCGATGACCTGAAAAACAACAAGGGGCACAATGTCTTCTATTGCTTGCCTTTGCTACTCGGACTGATTGGTCTGTTCTGGCAGTCACTGGGACGTAAGGAGAAAGGTATTAAGCAATTCTGGGTGGTCTTCTTCCTTTTCTTCATGACAGGCTTGGCAATTGTTGTTTATTTGAACCAGACACCGTTGCAGCCCCGTGAACGTGATTATGCTTATGCCGGTTCCTTCTATGCCTTCGCTATCTGGTGCGGTATGGGCGTAGCTGCCATTATCGACCTGTTCAAACGTTACTGCAAGCTGAACAGTCCGATTGTCTCAGCACTGATTGGTATTATCTGTCTGCTTGTTCCAATCCAAATGGCCTCGCAAACATGGGACGACCATGACCGCTCAGGACGCTATACCTGTCGCGACTTTGGACAGAACTATCTGATGTCATTGCAAGACAACAGCTATCCTATTATTTTCACTAATGGTGATAACGACACATTCCCACTTTGGTACAATCAGGATGTAGAGGGTGTACGTACCGATGCACGCGTTTGTAACCTTAGCTATTTACAGACAGACTGGTATATCGACCAGATGAGACGTCCTGCTTTTGAGTCTCCTTCTGTGCCTATTACCTGGCCACGTCTTGATTATTGCTCGGGCACAAATGAGTATATTGAGGTGGCGCCGACCTTCGAGCAACAGGTTCTTGAGTATTACAAAGAGAACCCCGAGCAGGCAAAGGAATCGTTTGGCGAAGAGCCTTTCGAATTGAAAAACATTATGAGGTACTGGGTGCGTGGGAAGAACGCAGACTTGCACATCATCCCGACTGACACGCTCTATGTCACCATCGACAAGGAGGCAGTCCGCAAGAGTGGCATGATGATGGCAGCAGACAGTATTCCTGACAAGATGGTTATCTCTTTGAAAGGAAAGAATGCTCTTTATAAGCATGAGTTGATGATGTTGGAGATGATTGCCCAGTGCAACTGGACACGCCCCATCTATGTGGCTCTAACTGTTGGCAGTGAGAACTACATGAATTTGGGAGACAACTTCGTTCAGGAGGGATTGGTGAACCGCATCACGCCGTTTACCACTAACATCGACGGCAGGCCCGTTCCAGGAGCTACCAACTACGATACAGAACGCGTCTACAACAATCTGATGACACGCTATAAGTTTGGAGGTCTTGACAAGAAGGGACTTTACCTCGATGAGACGGTCATGCGTATGTGCTATACACATCGTCGTTTGTTTGCCGACTTGGCAACCCATCTCATCTCAGAGAATGAGAATGAGAAAGCAGCCAAAGCTTTGGAATATGCAGAGAAGGTGATTCCTACTTACAATGTTCCTGTAAACTATATGAGCGGATGCCTCACGATTGCCCGTGCATATGCAAGCTTAGGAAACAAGGCAAAGGCTAAGGAATACATCAGTAAGATTTGGAACAACGCCAAGCAATATATGCTTTGGTACTGCTCACTTAACGGCAACCGCTTCGCCCAATCGCAGCAGGAGTGCATGATGCAGCTCTATATCATGCAACAAGCTATTAGCGTAGCAGAAATGATAGAAAAACCATTTGCTGATCAGCTGGAGAAAGAATTCAATGGCATCAGCATGGTGTATCAAGGTAAAGGCGGACGGTTTGAATAATAAGAGTTAACGAATGGATAAGATTTGAGAAGAACAACAAAACCGCTTCCCAAATCTTATCCTTTAAATATATATTTAGCCCATGTTTATAGAGCAACCCGCTAAATGGATTCGTTGGTTGTATCCTAAGGCCACGTGGCGAATGGATAGGAATGAGAAGTCGGTATATCTTACTTTTGATGATGGTCCTATCCCTGAGTCGACTCCTTTTATCCTAAAAACCCTTGAGGAGTATGGCATCAAAGCTACATTCTTCATGGTGGGAGATAACGTTAGGAAATATCCCGAGTTGTACCAGCAGATTGTGGACGCAGGACATCAAGTGGGGAACCATACCTATAACCATTTGGGCGGTTTCAAGCATTGGACCACTACTTATATTATCAACACCTTCAAGGCTAACGAAATTATTCACGCCCATTTGTTCCGTCCGCCACATGGATGGCTACGGCATAGTGTATATTACTGGCTGAGTAAAGAGTTCCGCATTGTGATGTGGGATGTGGTCACACGCGATTACAGCAAATGGATGACAGCTGAGGATGTGGAGAATAATGTGAAGCGTTTTACACGAAATGGCTCTATCATCACATTCCACGATTCCCTGAAAAGTATAGACAAGCTGCATTCTGCCC
This sequence comes from Prevotella sp., assembly GCA_016291595.1. Taxonomy (GTDB): domain Bacteria; phylum Bacteroidota; class Bacteroidia; order Bacteroidales; family Bacteroidaceae; genus Prevotella. Next base: position 1,101 of record JAEEXN010000110.1, on the reverse strand, counting down.
TACCCAACTCTATCAAATGGCTTAAAGAGCAAGGCTACACGTTTAAGATTTTTGAATAGTATCTGATTCAAGATTAGGAAGTTCTTACCAGCAGAAGCTTACAAATAAAACGCAAGGAATACTATTATAAAGCACGGGTAAAGATTTCACATTATGAAACATCCTGCAATAGAAATACCTACAGATCTCTTTACATCATCTCCTTTCTCTCAAGGAGAGAACCGGAATGAGACAGGAGAATATGCTTCTGTTCTTCTTCATGCCTGTTGTGCTCCATGCTCATCGGCAATTGTAGAATGGATGCTGGAGCACAGGATACGCCCGACTATCTTCTATTTCAACCCTAATATTTTTCCAATAGAAGAATATAACATCCGCAAAGAAGAAAGTAAGCGACATGCAAAGAGTCTCGGACTAAGTTGGATTGACGGTGACTACAACCATGAGGAATGGCTTAATCAAATCCAAGGATTAGAAAATGAGCCGGAACGAGGAAGGCGATGTGAACAGTGCTTTCAGATACGCTTGCTGGCAACAGCACGTCAGGCTGTCAAACTTGGCATTTCTTACTTTACCACCACTCTGGCTTCTTCCAGATGGAAGAGCATCGACCAAATCAACCGTGCAGGAATGGCAGCTGAGCAAGCCATTCCAGGCTCTCACTTTTGGGCACAGAATTGGCGAAAAGGAGGTCTTTCAGATCGCCGTAATGCTTTATTAAAAGAATACTGTTTTTACAACCAACAGTATTGCGGATGTGAGTTTAGTATGAGAAAAACGGACGGACACACACAACAACCTTGACTTTTCTTCCCTAAATAACGTGAGTCCGGCGAATTCAGAATCATGCAAGCTGTGTGTCAGAAAATCGGAGGGACAGTCCCTTTGATTTCATTATTCTTTTCGATTTTGTGATTTTGTGACATGTGACTTTGTGACATTAAGCACCTTCCGACTTTTTATTTCTTAATTATTTTGATTTTGGGACTTTGTGACATGTGACTTTGTGACATTAAGCACCTTCCGACTATTCCGATAGGGGTAGTCAGGCTCTAAAGGTAGTAATAAGATAGTAATAATATTATATATTATTTATATTAT
>JAEEXN010000109.1 GCA_016291595.1 Prevotella sp. | reverse complement strand
TTCTTGGCCATCGTCTGCTGAATGAACTGCATGTTCTCACGCAGCTGCTGACGCTTGTTGGCGCCTTCACCGTCTTTGGCAAGACTAACGCGGTTCTCAGCCTCGTTAATCAGGCGGAAACCTTCCTGAATCTCATTCAGGGTGCCCACCATATCGTTAATCTCATTATCTTTTTGAGCAATGATTTTCTGCAATGAATCATTCTGTGTCAATTGTGCCACATTGGTTCTTTGCTTACCTTCTTCACACGCAACCAGGGCCATGGCTCCCAGTGCTAACACAAACAAAAGTTTTTTCATACCTTATTATTATTTGGTTTTATGTTCTTTTTTAGGGGCGGCACCCGCCAATACAATGACGATTTCGCCCTTGGGTTCTTTCTCTGTGAAATGGGCTATTACCTCTGCCAGCGTTCCCCGCACGCTTTCCTCGTGTACTTTCGAGATCTCACGGCATACGCTCACTTGTCTGTCGGGGGAAAACACATCGGCAAACTGCTGCAATGTCTTCACAAGTCTGTAGGGCGACTCATAGAAAATCATCGTGCGCTGTTCGTCGCGAAGGCTCTCCAACCGTGTCTGTCTGCCCTTCTTCTGCGGAAGGAATCCCTCGAAGCAGAACCGGTCGTCGGGCAATCCGCTCGACACCAGTGCCGGCACAAAGGCTGTCGCTCCCGGCAATGTCTGCACTTCCACTCCTGCTGCCACCGCCTCACGGACCAGATAGAAGCCTGGATCGCTGATTCCCGGGGTACCGGCGTCGCTGATGAGCGCTATTGTCTGACCGGCCTTCAGCCGCTCCACAATGCCTGCAGCCGTACCGTGCTCGTTGAACTTATGGTGCGACATGAGATGGTTCTTGATTTCGAAGTGCTTCAGCAGAATGCCCGATGTCCGGGTGTCTTCTGCCAGCACCAAATCAGCTTCCTTCAGGATTCGGATAGCACGCAGCGTCATGTCTTCCATATTCCCGACCGGAGTCGGTACAACATACAATATGCCCATAATCGGGGCAAATATAGCTTAAAAAATAATAATGAGCAAAAAAAAAGACAAAAACTTTGCATTTTTTAAAGCGTATTTGTATTTTTGCATCATCATGACAGAAAACTTAACAGGCGAGGCGCACCGCCCAGGACGCATTGAGGTTGTGTGCGGAAGTATGTTCTCGGGCAAGACAGAAGAGCTTATCCGACGAATGAAGCGTGCTAAATTTGCGAAGCAAAAGGTAGAGATTTTCAAGCCGGCCATCGACACGCGATACTCGGAAGTCGATGTGGTCAGCCACGACCAGAATGCGATTCCGTCAACACCGGTAGACAACTCGTCGAGCATCCTGCTGCTATCGTCAGATATCGACGTGGTAGGCATTGACGAGGCACAATTCCTCGATATGGGACTCATTGAAGTATGCAACGAACTGGCTAATCGCGGAGTGCGCGTCATCGTAGCGGGTCTCGACATGGACTTCAAGGGAATACCTTTCGGTCCTATTCCCGGCCTGTGTGCCATTGCCGACGACGTGACCAAGGTACATGCCATCTGCGTGAAATGCGGCAACTTGGCCTATGTCAGCCACCGTCTGGTCGCCAACGACAAGCGCGTGCTGTTGGGCGAGACTGCCGAATATGAGCCACTTTGCCGCGAGTGTTACCAGAAAGCGCTTGCCAATGACAAGAGAGAGCAGGCTGCTCCGCCGACACCCAACACCTGACAACCATTTCACGACATATCATCACTTCATTCATGCAAAAAGAAATAACATTCGACCGTTTTATTCGTTGGACAGGCATCGGACTACTTGTCGTCGCTGTTCTTTTGCTCATGAACTATCTCAGCAAAGTACTCCTGCCGTTCTTCATTGCCTGGTTTCTTGCCTATCTGCTTTATCCTATCGTGAAATTCGTGCAGTATAAGATGCATGTCCGCTCACGCGCCGTAAGCATTATCATTACGCTCATCTTCGTCATTGCGGTGGTCGGTGGAGTGGTCTATCTCATCATCCCTCCCATGATTGAGCAGTTCCAGAAATTAGGAGACCTGGCCACAAAATACATTCACAGTACCGCTCACATCACCAGCATTCCGGAGACCATTCAGGAATGGATAGAGACAAACCAGAAACAGATAGACGAGTTCTTCAAAAGCAGGGACTTCACCGATGCGCTGAAGACTGCCATGCCCAAGCTTTTTGATTTCCTTGGACAGACGGCAAGCGTGGTCATCAGCATTATCGCCTCTCTCATCACTCTGCTCTATATGTTCTTCATCCTGCTCGATTACGAGTATCTTACCGAGAATTGGATAAAGATATTCCCCAAGAAGGTCCGCCCGTTCTGGACAGAGCTGATGCAGGACGTCGAGCGCGAGCTGAACAACTATGTACGAGGGCAAGGTCTTGTGGCTCTCACTATGGGTGTGCTCTTCTGTATCGGATTTACCATCATCGACTTCCCGATGGCCATCGGTCTGGGCATCCTCATCGGTATTCTCGACCTGGTGCCCTATCTGCATACCTTTGCCCTGATTCCCACTGCCTTGCTGGCCCTTCTCAAGGCTGCCGACACAGGACAGAACTTCTGGATTATCCTTATCTCTGCCGTAGCCGTATTTGCTATCGTACAGGTCATCATCGACATGATAGTCACCCCGAAAATCATGGGCAAGGCGATGGGCCTCAACCCCGCCATCCTACTGCTGAGTCTGTCGGTTTGGGGAGCATTACTCGGGTTTATCGGACTTATTATCGCCCTGCCGCTGACAACGCTGCTCATCGCTTATTACCAGCGGTATGTAACACGTGAGCAAGAGGAAGAAGGAGATGGAATTTCCACAGAAGAGCCTGAATCTGCCCTTCCCTCACCAGTCGAAATGACAGAAATTGCAACTAATGAGCAAAAAACTGGCGAATAATTTTGCCAATTCAAAAAAACATAGTACCTTTGCACTCGCTTTACAAAAAGCAGGCAGATCCGCTAGCTCAGTCGGTAGAGCACAACACTTTTAATGTTGGGGTCTTGGGTTCGAGCCCCAAGCGGATCACAGAGAGGTCATAACGACCTCTTTTTTCGTTTTTCGGAGCTTTCCCATAACCAGGCTCCAATAATCTCGACAAAAACCATCTATAAAGATAACACCATGGACGAATCACACAACCGGCTGCCCCATCCCTTGATATCGCTACTGCCTTTGGCGACGCTGATCACATTGATTGTGCTCATCCTGCTCTATATGCCTGACGATGCGCTCAGCGGTGCCAGTCAGATGGCGCTTATCATAGCCACCTGTGTTTGTGTGGCCATCTCGGTCATGGTGTACCACATATCGTGGAAAGCCTTTGAAGTGGCTATCCAGAAGACTATTGGCGAGGCAGCCATCTCGATTCTCATCCTGTTGATGATTGGTGTGATGTCGAGCACCTGGATGATCAGCGGTGTTGTACCCACGCTTATCTATTATGGTGTACAGTTCATGTCGCCCATGTTTTTTCTGCCTTACGCATGCATCATCTCATCGCTCATCTCCGTCATGACGGGCACTTCGTGGACGACGGTTGCCACCATAGGTATCGCGCTGTTAGGCATCGGCAACGCTTTGGGCATTCCTGCGCCCTATTGTGCGGGAGCCATCATTTCTGGTGCCTATTTCGGCGATAAGATGTCGCCCATGTCCGACACCACGGTACTGGCCTCCTCGATGGCACGCGCCGACTTGTTTTCCCACATCCGCTACATGATGTACACGACTGTGCCGAGCATTACCATTGCCTTGCTCATCTATTTATTGATGGGACTGGGTTTCAGCGGCGAACCTGTGGAAGCAAGCCGCTACACAACGGGTCTGGACAAGGCCTTCAACATATCCCTATGGACGATGGTTGTGCCTGTGTTCACTGGCTTCCTCATCTACAAGAAAGTGCCGTCACTGGTCACGCTGATGCTCTCATCGCTGGCAGCCTGTCTGTGCGCGCTGATACTGCAGACCCATGTAGTGGCATCATTGGCAGGTGGAGAGCATGCAAGCATGGCAACAAAGCTGCTGGCGGGTATCATGAGGATTTGTTATACCAACACGCAGGTAGACACCGGTTTTGCTGAAATCAACTCTCTGGTAGCCACACGTGGAATGGCAGGCATGCTGAACACCGTCTGGCTTATCCTCTGCGCCATGTGCTTCGGCAGCTGCATGATTGCCAGCAAGATGCTCAAAAGCCTCACTCGCGTCATGCTCCGTGCCATCCACAACACCGTGAGCCTGGTATGTTCGACCGTTGTCTCAGGCGTTCTGCTCAATATGATTATGGGCGACCAGTTTCTCTCCATCATCATGAATGCCTCCATCTTCCGCGAGGAATACCGTGAGCGCGGCTACCGTCCCGAACTGTTGAGCCGCAGCACAGAAGACTCGTCGACAGTTACTTCCGTATTAGTGCCGTGGACAGCCTGCGGTATGACTCAAAGCACAGTACTGGGTATTCCCACCATTGCCTATCTCCCATTCTGTTTCTTCAACCTGATTAGTCCGCTGATGAGTTGTGCCGTTGCCGCACTCGGTTTTGTGCCAACGCCAACGAAAGAAACCAAGAGCAGTTAATCATCAGTTAACCATCAAACTGGCTAAAGTGGTTATTCTACTTTACGCAACCGAATCCATGCGCCATAAGTCAGCATGCGCCAAATCCATTCCAGCGGACCAAAATGGAAACAGCGTAACCAAAGACTGCACAAAAGCACTTCGACAAAGAAAGCAATGATGGCTGTCCATTCGATATAGACAAGCCCGAAACTCGTTCCCCATCCCATGCCTACGCCATAAAAGAGCAGGATGCCTATCAGCGACTGGCCGATATAGCACGTCAGAGCCATTCGTCCAGCCGATTTCGCCCATACGAACGGCTTCAGCCACAGACATACACCCAGCATATAAGCAATGCTCAATGGTACTACACTCACCGCATAGAGCAGGGAATGAATAGTGACTCCCCATAGTTGGTTGTGGGTTGCACTCCATGCATAGAAGAAAGAGGTTGGCAGTCCGAAGAACAGCAACAAGCGTAAACATTTTATGAATTGCGGACGAAGCTCGTCAATCCGGGCATAAAGCCTGTTCCGGGCAATCAAATAACCGATAATAAACAATCCGAGCACCTTTGGCAGCCGGTGACCACTCACAAACTCCCACATACGCTCTATGGAACCTTGTTTGAGGAACTCGAACATAAGACCATAATTATCGGCATCTCGCAGCCACGAGGCAAAGTTCTCTTTCGTTATTCCGCTGCTGGCAGCCTGCCGCCACCATGCTGCATAAAGTGGCGCCGCCATGTCGATACCCTGCCATTCAGCATATGCATCAAGAGCCACAGGCAGGAATATCAGTAAGACTGCCGCTATGAGCAGCATTCTGTCGGAGCATCTCTGAAATAATGACAACAACAGTCCTCCAACGGCATAGAGCAGCAAGATGTCGCCATTCCAGACAAACAAAAGATGGACAAGACCGATGAGAATCAATATCAGCATCCGACGCAGGAACCTGCCGATACCTTTTCGAGAGAGAAAAATGGCAAAGCCTATGCCAAAAAGTATTGAGAAAACAGAATAAAACTTCCCGTCGACAAACCAAAACATCATAAACCAGACTACCTTGTCAACCTCTGCTGTAGGCATTGCAGCCTGAGCATCACTACTGAGAAATGTCCAAAGGCCGAACTCGGGGAAGTTAGCCATGGCAATACCCAGCAGAGCCAGGCCCCGCAACACATCCAATATAACATATCGCTGCCGTTCGGTCGTTGGTCCGTTGATGGTCTGATTCATATCTGGTAATTAATCGTAATGCAAAGATACAAAAAATATCCGATATATAAGAATTTTTCGTATCTTTGCCACAAATTACCAAAACTATATGAACATGAAAAAGTATTTCACCTTTCTGTTGGCCTTACTAGGACTCAACACAGCATGCAGCCAACAAAACTATGAGAACACCGACGTGAACGGTTTTGCAACACTCATCCAGCAAGCCGATGTGGTGGTGATTGATGTGCGTACAGCCAAGGAGTTTGCCGAAGGACATATCAGCGGCGCGATTAACTCCGATGTGAATGAAAGCGATTTTCTGACGAAGGTGAGCGGGCTGGTGCCGGCAGGCAAGCGCATTGCCGTTTATTGTCGCAGCGGCCGCAGGTCAGCCAATGCCGCCGGTAAGCTGGCTGATGCAGGATACAACGTGACGAACCTCAAGGGAGGCATTCTTGCATGGCAGAAAGAGAAAATGGCCGTAACAACAGACGATGCCTCTTCTGACACATTCACGACTCCTAACGGCAAGACCGTCGGAATCTACCCCCTGTTGCATGCCAGCATCCGTATTGTCTACGATGGAAAGGAAATCGAAATCGACCCTGTGGGAAAGTTAGGCAACCGCACTACTGACTATGCCAGTATGCCCAAGGCTGATTATATATTCGTTACCCATGAGCATGGCGACCACTTCGACCGCGCCGCCATCCAGCAGTTAACCGCCAATGGCACGCGTCTCATTACCAATCGCCGTTGCGCAGATATGCTTGGATATGGAGAAGTGATGAGCAATGGAGACCAACTGACCATCACCGACGGATTCAGCGTGGAGGCTGTACCCGCCTATAATATCACGGAAGGACATCTGCAGTTCCACCCCAAAGGACGTGATAATGGCTTTATCCTCACTATCGACGGCATGCGTATTTACATCGCGGGTGACACGGAAGACATTCCTGAGATGGCCAATATCAAGGATATCGATATCGCCTTCCTGCCCTGCAACCAGCCTTACACCATGACCACCAGCCAGTTTGTCAATGCCGCACGCACCATCAAGCCCCGAATCGTATTCCCCTATCATTTCGGACAGACAGACATCAGCGGACTTCCCGCACAGCTGAAAGCAGATGGCATCGACGTGCGCCTCAGGCCTTTCGACTAAGCAAACCGACGAACGGTCCTGTCTTTTGTCGGCTCTTTTCCGTTGAATCTCACGGGAGCCGACAATCATAATACCCGACAATGCCAGCAGCGTAGTTTCAGGTCCCCTGCTCTTTTCAAACTACATGAGAAGAATAAAACGAAATGATTCTAAAACACAAAAAAAGTTGGAAGTATCAAGGTTTTTACCTATCTTTGCCCTATGACTTTTGAACTCTCTTATCTGATCGGACCGCTTGTAGGCGGTGTCATCGGCTACATCACAAACGATGTGGCCATTCGCATGTTGTTCAGGCCCCACCAGCCGAAGTATATCTTTGGGATACATGTTCCGCTGACTCCCGGCATCATTCCAAAAGAAAAATACAGGATTGCCGAGGCCGTAGGCGAGACCATCAGCGATAACCTGATGAACAAGGAAGTGCTTGAGCGCAGTCTGTTGTCCCCCGAGATGATCAGCAAGATTGAGGGAGCCATCGACCGTTTTGCAGCCACGCAACGCCAGAATCAGGAGACGCTGGAACAGTTTGTGCGTCACTACCTGACACGCCGCGAACTGGAGAGCATGCGCGAAAGTGTAGAGACTGACCTGACAAAGATTCTCTATAAGAAACTGAGTGACGAGTCGGTAGGCACAAAGATCTCTCATAAAATCATGGAGAAAGTGTTGGAGAAGATGCAAAGCGGCATGACAGGGATTGTCGGTAATACCCTTGGAATCAACCAAATGGCAGAGTTGATAGCCGAGCCTGCAGAGCATTTGATGGCCAAACACATCAATGAATTGATCAGCCAGCACTCTGAACAGATGGTCAGCCACCTGCTGAAAAGTGAGAGCGACAAATTGATGTCGGTACCCATGTGCCAGCTGATGGAAGGCCGTGAGCAACAGACGGAACAGCTGAAAGAGACGGCTGTCAGCCTCTACCGGACAATTATTACGGAGCGGCTGCCCCGCATCTTGAGCGCCCTCAACATCAGTAAGATGATTGAAAACCGCATCAACGAGATGGACATGAACGATACCGAGCGCATTGTGCATCAGGTGATGGACAAGGAGCTGAAGGCGGTGATATGGTTTGGAGCCCTGCTGGGTTTCCTCATTGGAATAATCAATACTATCTTAAGATAAAGGCCTATGAAACGAATCCTGATTATGCTGGCGGTGGCGCTGATGGCGACCGCTTGCGTCACAACCCAAAATGACGGTCTCACGAAAGAGCAGAGAAAGGCCCTGAAGGCACAAAGAGTGAGAGAACAACTTGCTGAACGACGCTATACCATCGAAGTAGAGCAATGCTATCCACGACGCGCGCCCGCCCGAAGAGTTGACTTTGGCTATAGTCTGACCGTAAGCGGAGACACCCTGAAATCATACCTGCCCTACTTTGGCCGTGCCTACCATATTCCCTATGGAGGCGGAAAGGGATTGCATTTCACTTCCATCATCGACAACTACCAACAAGGACTTGTTAAGAAAGGACTGACACGTATCATCATCGTGACCCACAACGAAGAAGACATTTATCAGTACACCTTGGAAGTTTTTGAAAACGGAAACTCATCCATTGATGTCATGTCCCGCCAAAGAGAGGAGATCATGTTCTCTGGAACTATGAAGACAGACTAAAAACACTTACAAAAGACATCAAGAAAACCGGGGTATTCTCACGACTACCCCGTTTTTTAGTAAGTATAACCCCATGACAGATATTATACAGATTCAAGAATCAGAGCAGGATGCAATTGTGCGACAGGCTGTCGCAGTTTTGCCATAGGGACATACTTTACGCCGATAGAAGCCATGTTTACGTCCGTAGAAGCCATGTTTACGGTTGTAGATGCCATTTTTGCGTTTGTAGAAGTTAAGTTTTCGTTCGTAGAAATCATGGTTACGTCGATAGAAGGTGTGGTTGCGTTCGTAGAAACCAT
>JAEEXN010000108.1 GCA_016291595.1 Prevotella sp. | reverse complement strand
GCAAAATCGCCAGCGAACAAGTTGCTATTTACACAGCCGGCAACCTGCACATTTGTTCAGCTCGCCACGGAAACGTTTCTCCACCAGATAGTGCAGACGGTCGCGCAGGGGCTCCAGGCGCATTTGGTCGATGACTTCGTTGATGAAGGCATTCTGCAGCAACAGCCGGGCCTCTTTCTCGCTGATGCCACGCTGCCGCATGTAGAACATGGCGGCATCGTTAAGCTGTCCGACGGTTGAGCCGTGGGCACATTTCACGTCATCTGCATAGATTTCAAGCATGGGCTGGGTGAACATACGGGCCCCACGCGTGGCACAGAGGTTCTGGTTAGTCATCTGCGACGCCGTCTTCTGGGCTCCGGGAGCCACATACACTTTTCCTGCAAAGGCACCGACAGCCTGCTCATCGAGCACGTATTTATAAAGCTCATTACTCGTGCAGTGCTGTGCCTCGTGCACAATCAGCGTATTGTTGTCGACATGCTGTTGCTTATCGGCAATCACGCAGCCATTACAACGGCATTCCGCACCATCGCCCCGCAATATCAGGTCGAGCCGGTTGCGCGTAATTCCGTTGTGCAGGGTTATCACATTGTGGTTCAGCCGGCTATTGGCTTGTTGCTCCACGTACAAATTACTTACACGGGTATTCTTATTATGCGTTTCCTCCATGCAGTAAAGGTCAAGTGAGGCATTTGCACCAACATAAGCCTCGATAACCTGTGTAGCCAGGAAATGGCGGTCGTCGGCAGTATGGTCACAGAAAAGCAACTTAATCTCTGCTCCCTCCTCCACTACAATCAGCACACGGCGGTTGACCATCAGGTCGACATCCGACCGAAGAATATTGATAACTTGAATAGCACGGTCAACGACAATGCCCTTAGGCACATACACCAGTAGTCCGTCTTGCGCCAACATTGTGTTCAAGGCTGTTACCGCATCAGCATCGGTTTTGGCCAACCGGGCATAATAGCGACCGATGAAATCGGGATTTTCGGTGGCATAGGCACGTAACGAGCCTATGACTACGCCCTCAGGCAGATGGCTCTTGGGCAGTACCTTATCGTAGAACATATCGTTCACCACGAAGTAGAGCGAGGTGGACAGGTTGGGCACATCACACCGGAAGGCCTCATACGGGTCGACAGGAATATCGAGCCTGTTGAGATTCAATCCGTAATCGGGCGCAAAAAGGGCCTGGATATCGGTATATTTATATCGTTCAACCTTCTTCGAGGGGAATCCCTGTGCCTTGAAATGCCCGAAAGCCTGGTCACGCACGGCATTCATAACCTCCGGGGCATGAGAGAAAATCATCTCGCGTGCCTGTTGGTAAAGATCAATGTATTGCTGTTCAGACTGCATATCCCGTTCGGTAGCAAATTGTTCTCTGTTCACGTTTCCCTATAATTACTCCTCACCAGCCTCTTCCTTAATCCAGTCATATCCATGTTCCTGAATCTCAGTAGCCAGTTCCGGACCTCCGGTTTTCACGATGCGGCCCTTGTAGAGCACATGTACATATTGAGGCCGTATCATCTCCAGCAGGCGGTCGTAGTGCGTAATGACAATGCAGGAAGTGTCCTGTGTCTGCAGTTTGTTCACACCTTCAGCCACAATGCGCATCGCATCCACATCCAGTCCGCTGTCAGTCTCGTCAAGAATCGAGAGTTTCGGTTCCAGCATAGCCATCTGGAAAATCTCGTTGCGTTTCTTCTCACCACCGCTGAAGCCCTCGTTCACCGAACGGTTGGCCAGTTTCGAGTCGAGTTCAACAACCTTCCGCTTTTCCCGCATTAGTTTCAGGAACTCTGCAGCATTCATCGGCTCCTGTCCGTGATATTTTCGTTTCTCGTTGATGGCTGCACGCATGAAATTAGTCATCGACACACCTGGAATCTCCACCGGATACTGAAACGAAAGGAACAGTCCCTCATGAGCCCTGTCCTCGGGTGCCATCTCAAACAGGTTTTTCCCGTTAAAGAAGGCTTCTCCTTCGGTGACCTCATAGAGTGGATTGCCCACGAGCACGGCAGAAAGAGTCGACTTGCCCGAGCCGTTAGGTCCCATTATCGCATGAGTCTCACCGTCTTTCACTGTCAGACTAATTCCTTTTAATATTTCTTTCTCGCCTATCTTGGCGTGTAAGTTGCGTACTTCTAACATAATTCTTTTGATCTATAGTGTTTTTTAGTACTCTGTCTTGTCTTTTTTCCAAATCTCGGTAGCCGGGCATCGTCTCCTCGTGTGGCATCCGAATGAAAGGACACCTGACGAATAGCCGTCCTCCCTCACCCGCCAATCTATCCTATCGTCCCCTCCAAAGAGACGCTGAGCAGTTTCTGAGCCTCCACAGCAAACTCCATCGGCAGTTTGTTAAGCACTTCCTTGGCATAACCATTGACGATTAGACCTACAGCCTGTTCGGTGGGGATGCCTCTCTGGTTGCAATAGAACAACTGGTCCTCAGAGATTTTCGAGGTAGTCGCCTCATGCTCAAAGATGGCAGTCTCGTTATGAACATCCATATAGGGGAAGGTATGCGCACCGCATTCACTTCCTAAAAGCAGTGAGTCGCACGACGAGTAGTTACGGGCATTATCAGCATTTGCCGTGGCACGCACCAGTCCGCGATACGAATTTTGTGAGTGTCCGGCAGATATTCCTTTCGAGATGATGGTTGAACGGGTATTTTTCCCAATATGAATCATCTTTGTTCCAGTATCTGCCTCCTGATAATTGTTGGTCACGGCAACACTGTAGAACTCTGCCACGGAATTGTCACCGCGCAATACACACGATGGATATTTCCACGTGATGGCACTTCCGGTCTCTACTTGCGTCCACGACAATTTCGAGTTAACACCTCGCAGGTCACCCCGTTTGGTCACCAGATTCAGCACTCCGCCCTTACCTTGCTCGTCGCCGGGATACCAGTTCTGTACCGTTGAGTATTTCACCTCGGCCCTGTCGTTGACAATAATTTCCACGATGGCCGCATGCAACTGGTTCTCATCTCGCATCGGAGCCGTGCATCCCTCAAGATAGCTCACGTAGGAATCGTCGTCAGCCACGATGAGCGTACGCTCAAACTGACCCGTGTTACGGGCATTGATACGGAAATACGAACTGAGTTCCATCGGACAACGCACGCCCTTGGGAATATATACAAACGAACCGTCGCTGAACACAGCACTGTTCAAAGCAGCAAAGAAGTTGTCGCGGTAAGGAACTACGGTACCAAGATACTGTCTGACGAGGTCTGGGTGCTCCTTGATAGCTTCACCTATGGAACAGAAAATGATGCCTTTCTCGCGCAGTTTCTCCTTGAAGGTGGTCTTCACCGAGACAGAATCCATGATAGCGTCAACCGCTGTATTTCCGCTCAGGGCCAGGCGTTCCTCCAAAGGAATGCCCAACTTGTCGAAAGTCTTCTCCAACTCAGGATCAATATTTCCGTCACCGGCTGGTTTCTTTGCCATCGGATCGGCATAATAGGAAATCTCCTGATAATCAATGGGCGGCACATGCACATGTCCCCACTTGGGTTCTGTCTGCTCTTTCCAATAGCGGAAGGCGCGGAGACGGAACTCCAGCATCCATTCTGGTTCCCCTTTCTTAGCAGAGATGAGCCGAACGATATCCTCATTCAGCCCCTTCTCGATGATTTCCGTATGTACGTCCGTCGTGAAACCAAACTCATATTTCTGCTCAGCAATACGACGCACAAACTCATTATCAGAAATCTGCTCTTCGGGTTCTATCTTGTTAACATTATTCTTGGTTTCCATGAAAATGAATATATTTGATAGCCAACATGGTCAAGTCGTCACTCTGCTCGGCCTCACCCACAAAGGCATGAACAGCCTCGGTCATCTTGTCAATCACCACATGGGGAACATTCTTCCCTTCTGCCAGCAACTTCTTTGCCAACTCTTTTATAGGCTCGACACCAAACTGCGCATGCTCAACGTTTTCCGCTTCATTCAGTCCGTCGGTATAAAGGAAAATTGTTGTTCCCTCAGCAATGGAGATCTCCTGAACAGAGAAGTTCCAGCCATACATTACGCCGATGGGCAGATTCGGATCGCATGGCAACATGCCTACACCCTGACCGATGAGCATCGGTGCATCGTGTCCTGCATTGCAATAGCGCAGAATGCCGGTGGAAAGATTGAGTACACCCACGAAGAAGGTGACAAACATATTTGTATCGTTATCCTCAGACAGGGCATCATTCAGACTTGTGACAATCTCAACAGGATCGGATGTATGGCCTGATATATTACGGAACAAGGAGCGCACGACAGCCATTACCAACGAGGCAGGAACACCCTTGCCGGAGACATCGCCGATACAGAAGAACAGTAAGTCTTCCCGGATATAGAAATCTAACAGGTCACCACCCACATCCTTGGCGGGAGTAAGTGATCCGAAGATATCGATATCTTCCCTTTCAGGATAAGACGGGTATGCCTTTGGCAGCATGGACATCTGAATATCGTGAGCCACTCTCAGCTCATTCTCGATAGCAGCCTTCGAGGCCGTTGTCTCCTTCAATTCTGCTATATAGTTACTCAGTGAGTGCTGCATATCCTCAAACGAGTCACGCAGGTTACGAATCTCGTCACTGTATTTGATTTCAGGCAGCATTGTAGCAAAGTTTCCTTTTGCCACTTCATCAGCCGACGCAGCCAATTCCTTCAACGGCTGAGTAGTGCGCTTGATGGAATGACGGCAAACCAAGAAAGCCACCAACAGGCTCAACAGAACGAGACATCCGAGCATTCCTCCAAGAGCATACGCAATAATGTCGATGCTGAGACTGGGTACAACAAGTCCAACCGACCAGTTTGCATATTTGATAGGAGAATAGAATACATAACAATCCCTTCCATCGAAATCACAGCTCTCGTTGTTGTCAAGCAATTCCTTGCCATAATAGCCTTTCTTGCCTTCCATCATCTGTCGCCCAATATACGCGGTAATCGTGTCAGGAGCAACTTTGGCTAACGAGCTGAAATTGTCTTTTACCACACGACTGCCATCAGGATGTACCAGGAAAGTGCCGTCGCTCGTGATAATAAAGCAATAAGGCTTCCACCTATTGGCAGTACCTTCACGCTCTCTTTCAATACGACTTTTAGCATTAAGACCTAGCCACTCGTTCTTGTAAACGTCCATGGCACATTCATCGACCTTATCTTTCAACCAGTCGAGTGAGAGGTCAGCACCGAGCACGGCCACCGTGTGTCCCTGCTTGTCGCGAATGGGAACCAGATAAGACACTAATGGTGTGATGGTGTCATTTCCCTCAAAGAACGGTTTCGACCACAAGCCCTCCTTGGAGTTCAGGGCCTCAACAAACCACTCTCTCTGAAGATAGTCGAAATCGGGACCGCCAATGTTTCTTACTTCTATCTTCCCATCACTTTCTCGCACGGCATATGGACAAAACCAATGCCCTTTCTGCGGGTAATAATCGGCAATGAAAGAAATACCGCAACTACGGATGCGAGGATTTTGGCGGACAACCCATTCCATCACATCAAACAAATGCTCTGGCTTGTCGATGCTCTCCTCTATCTCCGGCACATGGTTGACTGTACCCACATAGACATCAGAAAGTGCCTTACTGATCTTCCCGGTCGCGACATCCAGAAGAGCCTCGTGCCGCATACCCTCTACCTCGCTTGCGAAACTCCCTCCTAACATGAAAACCAAGAAGGAGGTGAGTCCCATCACGATGAGCAGTGTGAGCACAAGCTTTCTGGTCAGCCGGTTGGCAAAACTCCGTGTTTTGCGATTCTTCTTCATTTACAGTTTCTGGTCAATCTCTATCTCGGTGAATGTCTCGATGATATCACCTACCTGGATATCGTTGAAATTAACCAGTGAAATACCACACTCCAGTCCTGTTGCCACTTCCTTGGCGTCGTCCTTGTAACGCTTCAAAGCATCGATATTGGCGGTATGCACCACAATACCGTCGCGAATTACGCGGGCCTTGTCTTTGTTGTGCACTTTTCCGTCAGTAACAAGACCACCGGCAACAGTACCGACCTTGGAGATCTTGAACACCTGCTTGACCTCAATCTCACCGGTGACAATCTCCTTCTTCACCTTATCGAGCATACCCTCCATCGTCGAAGTGATATCGTCGATGGCGTCGTAGATGATAGAGTAGGTATTGATCTCGACGCCCTCGCGCTCTGCCAGCTTACGGGCATCAGCCGAAGGACGCACCTGGAATCCTACGATAATAGCCTCGGAGGCAGATGCCAGCATCACATCGTTCTCTGAGATCTGACCCACAGCCTTGGAGATAACGTTCACCTGTACCTTCTCAGTGCTGAGCTTGATGAACGAATCGCTCAGTGCCTCGATACTACCGTCGGTATCACCCTTCACGATGATGTTCAGCTCGTGGAACTCACCCTTGGCAATACGACGCGACAACTCATCCAGTCCGAGTGTCTTCGTGGTACGGATTGACTGCTCGCGCTGCAACTGAGTACGCTTGTTGGTAATCTCGCGGGCCTCTTGCTCTGTCTCCATCACATGGAACGAGTCACCAGCCGTCGGAGCACCATTCAGTCCGAGAATGATAGCCGGCTCTGACGGGCCTGCGCTCTCAATGCGCTGGTTACGCTCGTTGAACATAGCCTTAATACGTCCGTAACTGGTTCCTGCCACAACAATGTCGCCCGTTTTCAGCGTTCCGTTGCTCACCAGTACCGTAGACACATATCCGCGGCCCTTGTCGAGCGACGACTCGATGATACTTCCCGTAGCCTTACGGTTCGGATTAGCCTTCAGGTCGAGCATCTCGGCCTCGAGCAAAACCTTCTCGAGCAGTTCGTCAACGCCAATTCCTTTCTTGGCACTGATTTCCTGACACTGGTATTTTCCGCCCCAGTCCTCAACCAACAGATTCATGTTGGCCAAATCCTCACGAATCTTGTCGGGATTGGCACCCGGCTTATCAATCTTGTTGATGGCGAACACCATTGGAACATTGGCAGCCTGAGCATGAGCGATAGCCTCTTTTGTTGTCGGCATCACACTGTCGTCGGCGGCGATAATGATAATAGCGATATCGGTTACCTGTGCACCACGGGCACGCATGGCGGTAAATGCCTCGTGACCCGGCGTATCGAGGAATGTAATCTGACGGCCATCCTTTAACTTCACATTGTAAGCACCGATGTGCTGGGTAATACCTCCTGCCTCACCGGCAATCACATTGGTGTTGCGGATATGGTCGAGCAGCGATGTCTTACCATGGTCAACGTGACCCATCACCGTAACAATCGGAGCACGGCTGAGCAGATCGTTCTCGTCGTCGTCCTCCTCGGTAATGGCATTCTGCACCTCGGCACTGACATACTCTGTGGAGAAACCGAACTCGTCGGCCACAATATTGATGGTCTCAGCATCGAGACGCTGGTTGATACTTACCATGATACCGATAGACATACAGGTACCAATGACCTGGTTGACGCCTACGTTCATCATCGTAGCCAGTTCGCTGACGGTCACAAACTCGGTCAGTTTGAGCACCTTGCTCTGTGCTGCCTCGGCAGCCATCTCCTCGCTGATACGCTCCTGAACGGCCTCGCGCTTCTCCTTACGATACTTCGCACCCTTCTTGTTCTGGTTCTTCGAGGTCAGACGGGCCAGTGTTTCCTTAACCTGGCGTGCCACGTCCTCTTCGTTCACCTCAAGGGGCTTCTGATTACGTTTCTTCTTGTTCTTCTTATTGTTTCCGCCAGCAGCGTTATTGGTCTTGTCACCCTTGCCGCCAAAATTGCCGTTCTTGCCGGCAGCCTCGATGTCGATGCGCTCATTGCCAATGCGGACACGCTTCTTTTTCTTCTCGTTACCGTTGCCGGCATGAGCCTGGGCAGCCTTCTCCTCACGCTCCTTGCGGCGTTCCTCCTTCGATTTCTTCTTCGGACGCGTGCTCTGGTTCAATGAATCGAGGTCTATCTTACCCTGAATCTTCAGCTGAGGAGCATTGTTCAGCATCTTCTTCTCGTTCTTAGTCTGGAACACTTCCGCCTTCTGCTGAGCACCCTCGTCATCGTTCTGCTCTACGACGGGAGCCTCTTCCGGCTGCAGTACCTTCTCTGCGGGAACAGGCTGTTCCACGGGCTGGGGCTTCGGAGCTTGCTCTACAGGCTCCTCGACCACCTGCACAACAGGTTTCTCAACCACTTGCTCCACAGGTTTCTCTACGGGTTTCTCAACAGGCGTAGGTTCGGCAACGGGCTCCGGAACGGGTTTCGGAGCGGGCTGGGGTTTTTCTGCCACCACCTTCTCCGGCTCAGGTTTCTTTACGGGCTCAGGTTGGGGCTTAGCGGGCTCCTCTTTCTTTTCAGGCTTCGCACTGACGGCAGCAGACTTGGCCTGTGGGTTCAGACTACTCAAATCTATCTTGCCCAGCATATTGAACTGCTGGCGGTTCTTCTCGGAAGGTGTCTCAGCCTTCTGTACAGGCTCTGGAACACGCTTCTTCTCCTTCAAGTGCTTCGGGAAGAGTTTATCGGCCTGACCTTTTATCTCCTTGTCACCTTTAAACTGCTCGACAAGCGCCTCATATTGGCCGTCGCTCAGTTTGAAGTTGGGATCAGCCTTTACCTCGCCCAATTCATTCTTTTTCTCTAGGAATTCAACTGCCGTTTGAAGTCCTATATTCAATTCACGTATTGCTTTGTTTAATCTGATACTCATTAATGTCTCCTTACCTTTAATCTTATTGTTCAAATTCAGCTCGTAATACTTCCAGGAGATGGTCGACGGTCTCTTCCTCAAGGTCGGCTTTCTCGACAAGCATCTCACGCGGTGCATTCAGCACAGCCTTAGCGGTGTCGAGGCCAATAGCCTTAATAGCGTCGATGACCCACTGGTCAATCTCATCAGAGAACTCATCCAAGTAGATATCCTCGTCAGCCTCGCTCTCGTCAACCTCGCGGAAGACGTCAATAGTGTACTCTGTGAGCATCGATGCAAGCTTGATATTCAAGCCTCCACGGCCGATGGCCAGGCTCACCTCCTCAGGTTTGAGATATACCTCTGCCTTGTGGTTCTCCTCATCGACATTGATGCTGCTCACACGGGCAGGACTGAGGGCACGCTGGATGAATAGTTTAATGTTGGATGTATAGTTAATCACATCGATATTCTCGTTGCATAGCTCGCGCACGATGCCATGAACACGACTTCCCTTCACACCCACGCAGGCTCCTACGGGGTCGATGCGCTCGTCGTAGCTCTCCACGGCAATCTTAGCACGCTCTCCCGGCATGCGGGCAACGCGCTTAATAGTAATCAGTCCGTCGGCAATCTCGGGAACCTCAGCCTCCAAGAGGCGC
>JAEEXN010000107.1 GCA_016291595.1 Prevotella sp. | reverse complement strand
TAATGAATATGAAGAATATCCTATATAGTAAAGTTAAGGTGGCAGCCATGACAATGCTACTCGCTGCTCCTTTCCTCGCAGTATCTTGCGTTGAGGATAATGGTACTTATGACTATGTGGAAACACCGGAGATCACCATAACAGGTATTCCTGAGGTGACGGAGGTGTTGGCTCATGTGGATAACATCAAGATGAATCCTATCATTACCTCTTCGACAGAGGGACAGATTACTCCCGACAATCCGAACTTTACCATCCAATACAGGTTCGGACATAAAGGAATGGGTAGTATGGGCGTTGACTCTGTTGCCATGAAGTCTATTGCTTTTAAAGATGTGACACCGGCATCCGGTTTCAATCTTGATACACCAGCAGACTATAATCCCGGTCTCTATATTATATGGCTGACCTTGACTGATAACCGCACAGGAGTAGTCACCTCGAAGCAGTATGATGTGTCTATTGGTTCAACAACCTATGAGGGTTGGCTGGTTCTCTGTAATGAGGGTAGTGAGGAGCGTGTGCGACTGGATATGATATCACGTATCAGTGCAGACCGTACAGAAGCTATCTACGATGTATGTGCTGGCTTGCCTAATATCCATCATGCCACAACTGTTAACATGTTCCCGTCCAACGGTGGTGAGATGGCTGTGTTCAGTAAGGAAGGTGCTTATGCACTCGATATGGAGACATTGGAATCAAGCAAGGACTGGTTGTATAACAACATGTACTTCGCCATTCCAAACAATGAGAATATCATCCACGAGGATCTCTGCTCAGGTGCCGCTTACTCCTGGTTGAACAAATATCAGTTCTGTTTCTCAGACAATGGAAACCTGTATCTGAAGGACAACTATGCCGGAGGTGCATCGTTCGGAACAACACTCGCTACGCTCCATGAGGGATCTAATCAGGAATTCCGTGTTGCTCCTGCCATGGCATGCACATGGATTCGTCCTTGGTCAAGCGATTATAATTTCGCTCCTAACATTCTTTTCTATGACATAGATAACCTACGTTTCCTCATGTTTATGGGTTCAGGATCGTTCAGTAGCTCTTATAAACTACAGCTGAATGTGATTTCTAATCCGGGAGCAGACGAGGCAAACTTGTTCAACTACAACACAGGACGAAATTTTGTCTATATGGAGGGAACACGCCGCTCG
This sequence comes from Prevotella sp., assembly GCA_016291595.1. Lineage (GTDB taxonomy): Bacteria > Bacteroidota > Bacteroidia > Bacteroidales > Bacteroidaceae > Prevotella. The sequence goes on along the minus strand of JAEEXN010000107.1, from coordinate 8,316 downwards.
GGTGGTCTGAGTTATACGATTTTTGAAGATCCTGCAACACATCAAAGAAGTATTTATGGTATCAATGTGGGAGGTACAACTCCTGTTCAAGAGTTATATATCGAGAATGTCAATGCTCCAGACTTTGATAAGGCAACACAGTTTGCTTTCCACAGTCAGTTCCCCATCATGTTCTATTCTGTCGGCAACAAACTTTATCTCTATAATCTGGGAACACGTACGGCTACTGAGATGAAAACCGGACTTGGTGCTGACGAGCAGATAACAAAACTGAAGTTCAACCTCTATCGTGCTTCTGATTATTCAGAACTTGCCAATACAAGCGAAGAGTTTATGGCTCAGCAGTATCGTCTTATTGTATGTACATGCAACAGTGATACGAAGAAGGGCGGAAAGGTTTCTTTCTTTGATGTTGACGGTGTGAATAACACGATTAAACTCTTCGAGCAATACTCTGGATTCGCCAAACCGGTAGATATCCGTTATCGCGAGCGTGAGATATCATAATTTTGACTAATAAGATGAGAAAATTATTCATGATAGCTGCCATGGCACTCCTTACGGTGAGTGCCATGGCTCAGCGCCCTCAGCGGGAGCTGTCGGCAGCTGACAAGGTGATGATGGATCAGTATAACGCATTCGTTGCCGGTATGGGTGATGTGATGCCGAAACTGATGGAGCTGAACAAAGTCTATTATGAGACGAACAACCGTGATTCTGTGGCTGAACTGATGAAACCACTGCAGATGACCATGGGTAAATGCCAGAAAGAGTACATGGAGAAATACCCCTCTACGGCCTTGACAGCCATGTTCCTGAATCAGAGAAAGTCGCACATGCCGTTTGACAAACTGAAGGAGGCATATGCCAAACTTGATGAGACTGCCAAGCAGACATCCTCCGCCAAGGAGATTGCCATGGAGATCGCTACCTTGGAGCGTGTGGCTCCGGGTAATCCCGCGCCCGAGATTGCCAAGAACGACCTTGTTACCAGTAAGCCGTTCAGTCTTTCTTCCCTGAAGGGCAAGGTGGTGTTGCTCGATTTCTGGGCTTCGTGGTGTGTTCCCTGTCGTAAGAGCAATCCACATGTGAAGGCACTTTATGAGAAATATCGCAAGAAGGGTTTCGACGTGGTATATGTAGCTGACAACGACAGTAACCCGGAGGAAGCACTCAAGGCTATCGAGAAAGACGATATCAAAAAGTACCACCATGTGCTTCGTGGACTGAAGATGCTGAAAGATGCCAACGGCAAGATGACTGGTTTCGACAAGAGCGAGGATGTGAGTGAGCAATATGCCATCCACTTCCTGCCCACGAAGTACCTCATCGACCGTGAGGGAAAGATTATCGGTAAGGTGGAAGACAAAGAACTCGACGCCAAACTGAAAGAGATCTTCGGATTCTAAATCCTACTGATGGTCTCAGAATTGTTTGAGGGCAGACATCTATACAGCAAAAGCGGTGTGTAGGTGTCTGTCCTCATTTTCTTGCCATAAAAAAACACGCTCTGCTCTTGCGAAGTAAAGAAAGAAATTGTATATTTGCACTCAGAAGGGCATTTTAATGATAAACTAGTACGAACAATCTGCTAATACCTGCAAATATGAAAGTAAAATACTTGATATTGACAACATTGGTCCTGCTTGCGACGGCATGCAAACAGCAACCAGTCAAGACAGTAGGTGAAGAGTCTGTTCCCACCCCTGCGCCTGAGTTTGTCGAGGAAATCGAGGCTCCTGACTTCACACTGCCCGGCCTCAATGGCGAGCCCGTAAAACTCTCGTCGTTGCGTGGTAAATATGTGGTGCTCGACTTTTGGGGCTCCTGGTGCGGATGGTGTATCAAGGGAATTCCCGAGATGAAGCGATATTACGAGAAATATAAGGACAAGATGGAGATACTCGGTGTTGACTGCAACGACACAGAAGCGGAGTGGAAGGCTGCTGTGAATGAGTATCAAGTTAACTGGAAGCATGTGCGCCAGTCGGACGACACCGATCAGGTTAGCGACTTATACGGTGTAATCGGTTTTCCCACGAAAATCGTTATCAATCCTGAGGGAAAGATTGTGAATGTGGTGGAGGGCGAGGATCCTGCTTTCTATGTTTACCTCGACAAGTTGTTTAAGGAGTAATTGACGTTCTCCAAAAGGGGGAGAACCGATCGCACGGTAGGACGAGACTGAGTCAGAACAAGGCAAGAATATTGACAAATAATGTTAATTATCACAACTTTTTTCCTACTTGCGTGTATTATTTATAAAGAGGCATCTCTTCTATGCTGAAACCGCCATGAAAATGATAATGATGATAGAATAAAAAAAGTTTACGATTATGAGAAACAACCTTAAGATTATAGTCTGTGCTATATGCATGCTATGCTGCTGTGCAACAGCATTTGCTCAGGGAAATTATTCTCTGAAAGGAACTATCCGCAATGCCGACGGGCAGAAAATCTATCTGCGCTATGGCACGTTCGAGGAGTTTACGCTCGACACAGCCGTAGTGAAAAAGGGCAAGTTCACGTTTAAGGGACTGATGGACCGCCCCTATGCCAGCGCAATGCTCTACATGGGTAAGTTGGAGGGTCGTAATGTGAAATATGCCCAGTTCTCGTTAGAGCCCACGAAAATGACGGTCGACCTTGATGCCAACGATTTTCAAAGGGCAGTCTTCCACGGTGGAAAGACGCAGGAGGAGGAGAATGAGTTGAATGCCTCCATTGCTGAGGCCAACCAAAAATTGCATGAACTGGACAAGGCTTACTCTGCAGCTAAGTCAGAACAGGAGATGGAAGCGCTGAAAGCGCAGATGGCTCCCTACTCGAAAATGGCCAGCGAGGCTCGTGATAATTTCGTCAAGGCACATCCAGACTCATATCTTACACCTCAGTATCTGCGTTACAGCATGGGGCATATGAGTTATCCCGAGTTGAAGAGTATCTACGACGGTCTGTCGTACAACGTAAAACAATATGGCGACTGCGACGAGATTGTGAAAGAACTGGCAGCAAAGGAGCGCGTGCAGCCCGGCAAAATGGCTCCCGACTTTACGGCAAAGGATATCAACGGCAAGCCGTTCACTATGTCGAGTCTGAAAGGTAAGGTGGTGATTATCGACTTCTGGGCTTCGTGGTGTGTGCCGTGCCGTCAGAGCAATCCCCATATGCTGGACCTTTACAAGAAATACCGTGCCAAAGGGCTCGAAATGGTATATGTGTCCGACGACGACCGTGCCGAGGCTGCGTGGCGTAAGGCTGTTAATCAGGACAAACTTACGGGCGAGGGGTTTCATCATGTGTTACGCGGACTGAAATGGGATCGGTCAAAAGGTTATTCAGGCATCGACCATTCCAATGACATAAGCGACAAATATGCCATTCACTATCTGCCTACGAAATACCTGATCGACCAGAAGGGACGTATCGTTTGCAAGGTGGAAAACGACGAGCAGTTGGAGCGTGAGTTGGAGCGGCTGCTGGGTAAGGCCGAGTATCCTTTCACCATCGACGGCACCGTGGCTAATGCCGAGGGCAAGCAGGTGCTGCTGGTCTATGGAGAAGGATTGGGCATGAAGCGCCAGCGGACAAACGTGAAAGATGGTAAGTTCCAATTCCAGGGCGTATTGGACAATCCTTATGCTAAGGGTGTACTGGTGCTGGGCGAATGGGATCAGCGCAAGGGTGGCGACCGTCGTGAGATAGCCATCGAGGAGGGTGCGCTGACCATCAATGCTCCTGCCGGCAAACTGGCTGAGGCTGACATCAAAGGTGGCAAGGCACAAGACGAGATGAACAGCTATCAAGCGATGTTGAAGCCCGTGACCGACCCGCTCATGGAGTTGAACAATCAGTACTACAATGCGCGCAACGATAAGCAACGCAATGCCTTGCGACAGAAAATGGAGCCGCTGAGCAAACAGTATGGTGAACTGGTGGATAACTATATGATGACACACCCCGACTCGTACATCTCGGTAGAGAATTTGCGCATGGAGATGGGCAAGATGTCGTTCGATGAACTGAAGAAAACCTACTACGGATTCTCCGAGCGCGTGCGTTTGTATGGTGATTCCAAGGAGATAGAGAAGGAGATTGATGTGAGGAGCAAGACTCAGCCTGGTGCCGTGGCTCCTGACTTTAGCGCGACCGATGTTAACGGTAAGCCGTTTAAGTTGTCGGATTTGAAGGGCAAGGTGGTGATACTCGACTTCTGGGCTTCTTGGTGTGTGCCCTGCCGGAAGAGTAATCCCCATGTGCGTGCGCTATATGATAAGTATCACGCGAAAGGACTCGACATTGTCTATGTGGCCAGCGACGACGGTCGCGAGGATGTGTGGCGCAAGGCCATCGAGACCGACCAGCTGGTGGGCGAGGGCTACCACCACGTGCTGCGTGGCTATGACGTAAAACTGGTTGGACAAGACAATCCCAACGACATCAGTGACAAGTATGCCATCCACTATATTCCCACCAAGTTCCTCATCGACCGCGAGGGAAAGATAGTCTGCCGTATTGACGAGGGGCAGGACGAACTGCTCGATCAGAAACTGGCCGAGATGTTTAAGTAAACAGCGATGAGGGCGAAATACTCTGTTAAAAATTGAATACGGTTGAGCCTTGAATGATAATAAGCGTTAAACTTTTCATCAAAAGGAGTATTTTTTCGACACTTAAGCGTCTAATAAATGAAGTTTCGCCCAAAATAGCGGCAAACAAACAATCATTATACAACAAAACCATAAATCAAAAATAATGAAAAAAGTTCTTTTGAGTCTCGTTCTGATGGTTGCAGCACAAGTTGGTTTCGCAGCCGATGGTAAGGTGCATGTTAAAGGTGACATGAAGAATGTCGGCGACACATTGTTTGTTCTTACCCGTGAGATGATGACTCAGCCCCAGACAGTCTTGGTGAAAGACGGAAAGTTCGAGTTTGACTTCCCTGTTGAAAAGGTTCAGAATATATTCATTGTCTCTCCAGGTCTGTTGCGCCAGCAGCGTGAGGCCAATCGCGTACAGATGCAACTGATTGCTGTTCCTGGTGAGACCATGGAACTGACAGGTGACACAAAGAGTCGTTACGACATCAACGGATCGAATTTCTATAAGGAGTATCATAGTGCCGACCTTGCCATGGAGGCTGTCAACAATGAGATAAGCGCCATGGTGGAGAATGCCAACAAGATAATGACTGAGCAGAGTCAGGAAGCTGCTGCAAAGTACTATAACGAGCAGATGCCGGCTTTGACTGCTAAGATGCAGAATGCCATTATGGACTTCATCAAGAAGAATCCTAACAGTGAGGCATCGGCAGCCATCATTCCGCAGTTGGAAGACCTGGCCAAGATGAAGGAGGCTGCTAATCTCCTGAGCGAGACGGTCAAGAACGGACGCATGAAGGGTTTCTATCAGAATGTGATTGATCAGGTTGAGGCACAGAAGAAGGCCGAGGAAGAATCAGCCAAGAAGCAGGCTGCCGGTGTTGTGGCTCCCGACTTTACACTGAACGACATCAACGGCAAACCTCTCGCATTGTCAAGCCTGAAGGGCAAGTATGTGATTCTCGACTTCTGGGGTTCATGGTGCGGATGGTGCATCAAGGGATTCCCCGAGATGAAGAACTATTATAACAAGTATAAAGGCAAGTTCGAGATTCTGGGTATCGACTGCAACGATACCGAACAGAAGTGGAAGGATGCCGTGAAGAAGAACGAGCTGCCCTGGTTGCACGTCTACAATCCACGCACCAGCAAGGTTCTTGCCGATTATGGCATTCAGGGATTCCCCACCAAGATCATCGTTGGTCCCGACGGAAAGATCGTGAAGACCATCGTGGGTGAGGATCCAGCCTTCTACACACTGCTCGACGAGCTGTTTAAATGAACATTTTTTCTCTCTCTCAGATATAATACATTTCTTTTTAAGGGTTGCCTTAGCCTGACGTGAGGTCAGGCTAAGGTTTTTTTTATGTGGGTACGCTTGCGCAAGGAATGTCCTACTAATACGGAGAGATATTGTTCAGTTCCCCGATTTTCCCTTCTACAACGGGTGTGGTGAATAGCTTGTGCAGGTCGGAGAGTGTGATGTGCGTCTGGGGTTTGAAATCGTTCGACTGCATATAACTCAGTACTGAGCTATAGAACTGCCTGCCCTCAACATACTCTGAAGCCTTTTCCAAGTTGCTCATGCACACTAATAGGCGTCCTTTCCCTACAAAGAACTCAAATACCAGTCCTAACTTGTGATTGCGCTCAATATTATCGATGACTTGAACAATGGGACTGTAGGCAGTCGATGTGTTGTCGAGCATGAAAGGATGACTCTCCTTGATGACGGGGAACCATTGCCAGTTGGTGTGTTCCTCAGTCGGGAAGTCGCGCAACAGCGGATGTCCTGGGTTGCAAAGAATGCCAAGTGTGCCGGGAGAGACGTGCTTGTTGTTCTTCTCACTGATGGTCTTGAACATGCGATAGTTCCAATAGTCTGTTTGGAACAGCGGTCCGACAGTCAGCTTTTTCATTAGGGAGGACTCCTCTGTCTCGCCCGAAGAGGCTTCTTCTGCAATAGAAGGCATCAACAGTACGCGGGCACCCTGCTCCAGTCTTTTGCCGATTTCATCGGTCATCGTGTTCGTGATGATGATGTTTCGTTTCAGTGGTGCCAGTTCTTTGTCAGCAGGATACGCCCAAAGATCGTAGCTGTTGCGGTATTCTGTTTTGTCGATGCTGATGTTCAGTTGTAATTGCTCAGCCTTGTTGAGGCTGGAAAGAGTTGCTGTCACGCTGCCAGCATCAATCAGTCCTTCTCCATCGGTGGTGATTTCTGTGCTTCCCTGTCCGACAATCTCGCCTGCTTTTGTGAGCAACAGCCATGACAGGGTCATTCCCTTGAGGCTTTTCCCACCGTAGTTGGCTATTTGCAGACGGCCTTTCAGGGGCTCTTTTGTTGCAAAACAGAACTTCTCGCTGACGAACAGCGGTACCACCTCGCTGCACCACTGGCGCCATTCCGCCGGTGTGGTGATGCCTTTCGGCTCCATGAAGGCGTCGAGGATGCCCACATAGGCTGAACCCTGACCCGGATAATCCTGGATGTCGAGCAGTTGGAAGCCAGCCATATTGCGTGTGCGGAGATCCATCTCGATGTCTGCCTTGTATAATAAGGTGCTCCATCGGCCTGAGGCGCGGTGGAAATCAGCGGCCTGGGCCAGCATTCCTGCTTTTTTCAGACGCTCGCGGAAAACCTCCATGTTGTAAGGATAGAGTACGCCTGTGTATTTCTTAATCTCGTTGTAGTCGGGATAGGTCTGAAACTGTCCCGTCTCATGGCTGATGACAGGTATCTGGCAGGCATCGCAGGCCTCGTCGAAGTTCATCGATGAATTGGGATATTTTGTATTGATCATGCCTCCCTGATAGGCATCAGCAAATGAGAAAGATCCGCGTGTGTGGGTGTTGTAGCTGCCCCAGGCCTCCCCTCCGATGCGACAGGTGGTGAAGTAGTCCATGCCCGGTTTCACTCCTTGATAGCCTAAATAGAAGTTTGAGCCGAACGTGTAGACCTTGTCGGGAGCTGTTTTGCGGAACTCAGCGATGAAATCGGCCATTTTCTCAATGCTTCCCCACAGTTCATTGCCCAGCGCAAACATGCGGAAAGAGGGGTGATGACCGTATTCGCGCAGGATATTTCTGCCCTCTTTTTTCAGGAAAGACATCAGTATGGAGTCGTTTGGGTTGAAATCGCCCCAGAACGGCAACTCAGGTTGCAGGATGATGCCCATTTCATCGGCAATCTCAAAGCATGCCTCTGGCGGGCACCATGAGTGGAAACGTATGTGGTTGATGCCGTAGTCAGCACATGTTTGCAGGTATTTTCTCCACGATCCGGTGTCCATGGCCACATGGCCGGTCAGCGGCCACACGCAGGCATCGTGCTTACCCCGCAGGAAAATGCGGTGGCCATTGGCGTAAAAGTGATGTCCTTCGATGTGGAAATTGACAAAGTTTGGATGAAAAGCACTTCCGTTTTCTCCGATTTCATCGGGTTCGGTGCTATCACCGGGCTTCGCTACATTCCTGATATCTCTGTTCTCATCTGATACAGTGAGGCAGATGATGCCGATAATACCATTCCAGTTAGTCTGGGTGTCCTCGGTGTATGCGTGACTGTTGGCATAAAGCTGTTCGGGTACCCCACGGCTGTTGTCCACCTTGATGGTAATCATGTGTCTGCCGGGCTTCATCACCCCTAAGTGGTAGCGTTGTGGTGTGGAGATATCGTTGCACGAAACGATAAAATGGCCGTCTACAAACACCT
>JAEEXN010000002.1 GCA_016291595.1 Prevotella sp. | reverse complement strand
TTCTGACACACAGCTTGCATTATTCTGAATTCGTCGAACTCACGTTAAATTAGTAATGAACTCCGCATTACTACAACACTATCTGGACCGTTACTTAAATCCCCAGGCGTTGGCTACTACATTGCTTTCCACCTTCTCCTCAACATCGTCGGGCAGGTTGCAGAAGAAGTCGATGCCGGTAAATTTCTCTAAATCATCTATGCTGTAAACATAGTCAGCAAGATTATCCTTGCTATGGTCTTCATTTAAATGTTCTGCTATAAACGCGATGGCCTTATATCCATATTGATTTTTGGCAAGCAAGGCCATGAAGAAATATCTTGGAACTATAAATCCGCTCTTGGTATAACCAATAATATTAAAACTATCATCAATAGTTCCTCCTTTACATACGTAAAGGGTATCATTCTGAGTTCCCCAACTGCGGACGCGGTCTTCCATCTTCTGCCATATCTTACCATTTAAATTGCCTATCTGTGGCATCATATTGGTCATATAGAATGTCTGTTCATTAGCCTCTTTGGAGTATACTCGGTCCTCAGAAGCGCATATGTGGCCACGTTGATAGTATACATTTGTTGTGCCTGGATAGTAGCTTTTGCTGAACTCATTGTAAACAGGCGGTTGTTCATTGATAGGAACTTTAGGGTCTATTTGGAAAGGATCTCCTCCCCAACTGGTGCTTTCCCATTGGTTGCGCGACCAGTTCTTTACTCTGTTTTTCGCATTAATCACAAAACAAGTCCATCTTTGTGCTTTTTTGTTATGATCCCATTCCAATGCATAGGTCATACCATAGTCTTTTGTAGCATGAATAATCACTTCGCTGGTTCCGCCCTTCACCTTAGGAAACTCCAGACGGGCGAGTTCGGGTTGTACTGACGCGTTGTTCTTATTGTTGTTGACAACGGTATTGCCGCCCGAAGGCTGTGGGTCGTCATCGTCGCTGGAACAAGCAGCAAGGACAAAAGAAAGGGTAATCAGGGGGATAAGGATTCTAAGGTGTTTCATAGGCTAATGGTGTTGGTGGTTGAATTAAAAAGTGCGTCCCGGCGCATATGCAACTACGCGAGGACGCACTTTCCGAGTTTTTATTACTTTGTGGAAAATATATATCTTACTTCTTCTGAGACTTGCCGTAGCGGCTCATGAACTTATCAACACGACCTGCGGTGTCGACGAGCTTGCTCTTACCGGTATAGAAGGGGTGCGAGCTGCTGGAGATTTCTACTTTTACCACTGGGTAAGTTTCGCCTTCAAACTCTACTGTCTCTGATGTCTTGCATGTAGACTTTGAGAGGAACATATCGCCGTTGGACATGTCTCTGAACACGACGGGGCGATAGTTTTCGGGATGTAAACCTTTTTTCATTTTTGTTTTAAATATTGAATGTTTAATTACGCTCTTACACGTTTGGGGTGCAAAATTACAAAGAATTCCGCACCCCACCAAACATTTTGGTGTTTTTTTTATAGTTTGGGATGAGAAGAGGTGGGAGAACGGCCTCTGCTAACGGTATTTGTAGTCAGAAAAGCCCGTCTCTCACCTCTTGTCACTCATTACTATTTAATCACCTTCGTGCTGCCGGTGGTGAGGGTCACATCGTCGATGAGCACGTCCTTACCGGGACTCTTTGAGTTCATGATGACAATGCAGTAGGTGCCGTCATCGGTCAGTGTGAAGGTAAAGGTAACCTCTGTCCATCCGTTATTGCTGACATTTGTATAGAGGCTCTTGCCATCGCTGCCTTTCTGATAGACATAGCTGCCCACGCTGCCGTCGGTCACAGGCACATAGCCCGGACATACAGCTGCTTCTGTGTCAGCTGCCTTAGCATAGAACTTCAAGGTGTATTCGCCGGCCTTCAGCTTCATCTCCTTGTAGCCCAGGCGCTTGTTGGAATTTGCGCCACCCACTTTCACCGAGTAGCTGCCGCCATGGGCAACGGTACTCTGCTCGAGTGTCGCGTTACCAGCCGACGAAGCAGTCTTCCAGTTGGTGGGAGCACCATCGGCCCATTTCTCAAAGTCGCCATTGTCGCCAGTCTCAGTATCGCTGCCGCCACCGCCGCCTGAGCCGCCGCCATTGAGGGATACCAGGTAGTTGCCCTGGTTAATCTCAGGAGTGGTAACGCCATTGGAGACGTATTTCAGCAACTGACCGTAGACAACCACCTCGTCGCCCACGTTAATCTCACCAGCCTTCGTGAAGTCGGTGTTGTTGAGGTTCTTACCGCGGAACACTTTGACGGTGTTATTCTCGGTGCCATCGTCGGAGATGAGGTAGTCGATGTTCTTGTACTTGGCGATGTTCTCGTCAGTGGTTTGAATCTTCGCAATCTTACCTTTCACGTAGGCGTACTCATCAGTCTTGCCATTGTCAGCCAGGGCGTTGATGTACTCAAGGGCCTTGGCAACGGTAATAGGATTGTCCTTTGTGCCCATCGTTCCGGTCTGGCCTCCGCCACCGCCTCCGCCAGCCTTCACAGAGATGAGGTAGTTGCCTTGTGCAAGTTCAGGAGTGGTGTTACCGTCCTTGACGTATTTGAGGAACTGACCGTACACAACCACCTCGTCGCCTACGTTAATCTCGCCGGCCTTGGTGAAGTCGGTGTTGTTGAGGTTCTTGCCGCGGAACACTTTGACGGTGTTCTTGTCGGTACCATCGTCGGAGATGATATAGTCGATGTTCTTGTACTTGGCGATGTTCTCGTCGCTGGTCTCAATCTTTACGATCTTTCCCTTCACGTAGGCGTATTCCTGGCTCTGCCCGTTGTCGGCCAGTGCATTAATATACTCCAGAGCCTTAGCTACGGTGATGGGATTGTCTGCTGAGCCATAGGTGGTTGCAGGCTCGTCGCCGCCACCGCCAGTCTCACCATTAAGCGAGTAGACGTATGCATTGTTGGCATCGGTCTCCAGTGTGCTGTTGTAGTTCGTCACAATACCGCAGATGATCACTTCGTCGCCCACATTGAGCAGGGTACCGCTTGTGTAAGTCTTGTTGCCGAGGTATTTCACGCGATAGCAGTAGAACTGGTCTTTTGCTGTGCCGTCGTCAGAGATGTAGAAGGTGGCATTGCCGAACTTCTGGCCTTTGTCGTTCACATAGTCGAAGTTCTCCTTGATAGAAACGACTTTTCCTTTGAAGTAGAGGTTCTCGGTGCTCTTCTCGCCAGAGGCAAGGTTCTTGGTGTAGCTGTTGATGGCCGCAATGTTGAACGGGTCTGCCTCCGTTCCTGTTCCCGTAGGCTCTACGCTCTCACCGGGTTCGCCGCCTTTGTTTTCTGTCGGCAGGTCGTAAGGAGCCGGAACATCCTCACAGGCGGTGAATGTCATGGCTGTCATAGCCAGGGCAAATAATGAATAAAATAGCTTTTTCATATTCTTATTTATTTTTTGTTTATTCAATTGATACTATTTTGCTTCCAGTGGTAAACTCTATTGTAGTATTATAGAGCACGAGCTTACCGGCAACGGTCACTTTCTTACCGACCTTGATGTTGTCTTTGTTCTCTTCTGTGATGTCCGCTCCGTCAAGATACTTGCCACGGTAGATTTCCAATTGATTGTCTTCCTTACCATCGTCGGAGATGAAGTAAGTGGTGTTTCCGTATTGTGGAGAAACTTCCTGCACGCTGGAGATAATACCCTTCACATACACCTCTGCACCCGGGTCGTTGTGACCGGTTTCAACCAGTGCCAAAGCGCGCTCCACATTGAACGGCGATTGTGCTGTTCCGTAACCGGAGCCAGGCAGGTCGTCGAGTGTGAACGCTGGTGTAAGTTGTACGTCGTCGATAGTGCGAAGCAGAATCTGCCATGTGTTACGATATCTGGTGAAGATACCCGTCACATCAATCAATTCGGTCGGCATAGCCGTGTTGGCAAAGTCGGAAAAAGTGCTGGTGCGCAACACGAGGTAGCTGGCGCTGTAGCCTACGAACGCGCGGTTGGCGCAGTTGGCGGTCAGTGTGACGCTGCCGTCGTCGGGAGCATATACAGCTGTTCCGTTGGCATCTTTCAACTTCACACCCGAGAGTCTCATCAGTTTTCCTGCATTTGCCTCCAGGTAGTTGGCGTCGCGCAGCTTGTCGATATCAAACTCCTCGAGCAGGGCTTCAGCTTTCTTCAGGTCGGCATGACCAATCAGCTTGTAGTGGGTGCTCCACAGGTAACGGCTCATACGGCCGATGGATTTTGCTCCGGTCTTGGTGTTGGTGTAGACGCCGCCGATCTCGAGCTGCTGTCCGTAGCCACCGAGCATGAGTCCTTTCAAGTCGATAAGTACCTCCTGACCAACAGGCAGATAACCGAACAGTCCACCTTGGCTGACACAGACGAGCAAGGCTCCTGTGGCATCCTGTACGGAAAACTCGTTGTAGATGTTGCCTCCAATGTCGTTGCCGGTGACAATACCCTTTATCTTAACGTCCTCGGTCACCTCGACCATGCTGCTGGACGAAATGACACCGGCATACTTCTGTTTCAGTTGTGCTATCGTCACAACACCGCTTTCTGTCAGTTCGTTGTTTCCGTAAGGCGGCTCCGACAAATTGGGCTCTGCATAGTCTTCACCCATACAAGATGCAAAGAGTGTGCAGATGAGTGCTAGTATGATATATTGAAACTTTTTCATATCTGTATGGATTTAGAATCTGTAAGAAAGGTTCAACATTCCGTTGACTCCGAAGACGTAGTATTTCTTCGGATTCTTCGAGAACTGATAGACTCGCATGTTGTTCAAGGTTCCGTCGTCCTTCACGGTGTAGTCGCTTCGGCTCTGCTCGTAGCCGCCTGTCACGATCTTCTGGTTGTTCAGGATGTTGGTTACCATGAAATTGATAGAGAGGGTGCGGCCCTTCTTCAGACGCAGACTGCGGCCGATAGAGCCATCGAGCATGAGACCGCCCTTGCCTTTCGACTGCTCAGGCACGATGAAGTTTCCATCATTGTCGACATTACCCATGGTGGTCAATGTTCCCTGGTAGCGCATGCTGGGCGAGTAGGAGAGGTAGATGCGGTCGTAATAGTTGGCGTTCAGGTCGATGAACCATCCGCTCTGGTGGTAGCTGAGGCCGATGTTGGCAGCCGTAAGCGGTGTGCTGGCCTCGCGCATGCCTTTGTTCATGACGATGTCGTCAGTATAGGTACGCTTGGTGGAACTCATATAGCGCACGTTGGCGTTGTTGGTGTTCTTCGCCTCGCTCCATGTGCCAATGGCATTCAGGTCGAGGAATGAGGTCAGCTTGAAGCTCAAGCCCAATTCCACACCGTAGTATTCTTTCTCTATGCCTGTCATTGAGACGTAAGAGAACGAGTTGATGTCGTCGAAATAGAAGTTCTGCCACTCGGTCACATGGTCCAGACGGCTGTAATAGGCATTGAGACTGGCCCGCAGCCATGAAGTCTGCAACTGATAGCTGAACTCACTGCTGAGTACGCGCTCGTTTTTCAGATCCTTCACGAAGTCGTTGTTCATCTCGGGAGATACGAAAGCAGCAGTAGCCAACGGAGCACGCCACTCATATCCCACACCGACGGAGACTTTCTGTCCTTGGCCGGGAATAAAGGTAAGGCTGGTCTTGCCACCACCCTCGGTGAAGTCTGCTGAAAGTCCCTTTCCATAAGACAGTTCTGGGAACATACCGTTGCGCATGTTACCCTTGCGGTACATGTTGGTGCCTCCGAACTTACCGGCAATCATCCAGTGCAGCTTGCTGGAGCTGATAGAATAGGTGCTCCACATCTGGCCTTTCTGTACGTTGATATCATAATCGTATCCGAATACGTCACCCTCGTAGATAAGCTTTCCCTGGCGGTTGATGCCCATGGTGTTGAGGTCGTATTGAACATAGTCGTTGTCAATAGAGTATGTTCCGAGCGCATACGAGTTGATATTATGGAACGAGTTACCTCCCAACAGGTCGTCCATGGTCTGATAATGGTGGCCTTTGTTGTTGCCATAGTTCACGCCGAAGTTCAGGACGGAGTTTTTGCTGGGCTTGGTTGTCAGTGTCGTGGCAATGTTGAACGTCAGGTTGTCGTTGTGCTTGGCCTGCACATAATAGAGTGCGTCGGCACCTGTTGCGGCAGCCTGCTTGTTGGACCAGTAGAGGCGGTCCCAGTTAATCTGGCGATTAGCTTTTGAGCCTGTCCAGAAGTTATAGGCTCGAGTCCAGTCAGCAAAAGCGGTCTCGTCGTTGCTCTGAATAATCTGGTCTTGATTTACCCAAACCTGATAATAGCTGCTGGGCAAGTTTTTCCAGTAGTCGGGCTGCGGGTTCTCCGCATTGTTGTAGTTCAGTTTGGTGCTCTTATACCAAGAGTACTTGCCGAAGACAGAAGTCACGAGCTTGGTGTCCTTGTTGATGTCCCAATCCCATGTCATGATAGCCGACGGAGCGAAATCGTTCACTACGCGCGAGTTGCGCTTATGGCCGTTCTGATAGCCCCAATAGGGGTTGTAGTAATAGTCATTGGCAAGCCAGTAAGCCTCATCGGTAGAGGCTCCCTGTGTGGAGCGCTCTGTAGGATTGCCCCAAGTGGAGAGCGAGAGCGAGTGTCCGTTTTTCCATTGCTTCTGAACTGCAAAGAAATAAGAAAGAGCATTATAGAACGTTCCTTCCACATAGCCGCGATTAGCCCACCGGTAGGTCAGGTTCGCGGCAATGGCCCATCCCTTGCTGTTGAATCCTGAGGCGTAGGTGTACATGGCGCGTAACGTATAGTTGCGGTTGGCAGCGCTCAATGTCAGGCGTTGTCCGGCAGCCATGCTTCCTGCTCGGAAGTTGTAGTTGTTGGAGCCTCCCATGTTAGTCATGGCAAAGTTGTTGCTTTCGAAAGGCAGGGCAAACTCCACGGTTCTTGTCTGCTGGTTCAGACCACCCACCAAAGAGTAACGGAACTGGCCTGACTCCATGTCGTTCATCGGAGTACCATTGATGTAAACATCATTGTATTTCTGATTGAACGCACGATAGCGGAAGCGGACAGGAGAGAATAGGAAACCAACTTGTCCGGCATAGACATTGCTGGCTGAGTTGATAATCGTCACGTTTTGCGACATGTCATCGTCTTCTCCCAACTGTGCTTCTGTGAATGTGAAAGCCGATTCGCTTAGCGTATTGGCCTTTTGCGTCTCTGTCTCGTTGGTCTGTGCAAATAGCATAGGCGGGAAACAAAGCGCTATCACTGCTAATTTCAGCTTCTTTTGCATAGTGTTATGATTATTTTTTAATGATTTTTCTTAAATCCCGAACGACCCGGTGGTGTTCTGTTGGCTGTCAGTTGTCTCAGTTGCAGGCTCTTCTGCGGCAGGCGTCTCAGTGGAAGCCCCTTCGTCGGCTGTTCCCTCGGGCAGTGCCTCTGCCTGCTGGCGTTCCATCTTCTTGCGCTCAGCGTGTATCTTGAGGGCATTGATGCACTCCACAACTCCATAAAGAATCATGAATGCGCCAATAATGACTAGTGGAGCACTGGCCACCCACTGGGGGCGGAGAATAATGACAGCACCAGCCAGTAAAATGAGCGACGGGCATATCCAGTAACCAAAGGGAAGATGCCCGTAGCGGCGTACTTTGGCAAGCGATGCATACTGGTTGATGGCTCCGAGGATGAGCACGCCTGCCAGAATGTACATCAGGGTATTGATGAACATGTGCGGATTCAGGGCCAGAATCAGACCGAGGATGATACTTCCAAAGCCTACAATAGGAAATGTGGGGGAACCGCCGGCTATTTGGTTCCCTTCCGCGTCGAAGACCTCGACATCGGTCATACGCTTTCGCGCGGTGAAATAGGCCACTACCGACACGATACCCGACAATAGGAAGAGCACACCAATGAGGATTGTAATCCAAGTGACGGTCTCCTCACGGTACTTCAGCAACAGGGCACCTACGATAATAGCGCAGAGAGCCCTAAACAGAGAACTCTGGAAAATCTTCATAGTCGGTCCTCCACGGGAACTAGTCCCTCGATATACTTGCACAGAATACCAATGCCTTTCAGATTCTCTCCGCCCTGAGGGATAATCAGGTCAGCATATTTCTTAGTCGGCTCGATAAACTGCTCGTGCATGGGCTTCAGGATATCCAGATATCGCTGAATAACCATATCTACCGTACGTCCTCTCTCCACCACATCACGCTGGATGTTTCGGATGAGCCGCTCGTCGGAGTCGGTGTCGACAAATATCTTCAGGTCCATCACGTCGCGCAGTTTCTTGTTGATGAGCGTCATGATACCTTCGATAATGATGACAGGCTTAGGCTCTACATGCACTGTCTCGGGCAGTCGGTTACTTAATATATAAGAATAAGTGGGCTGCTCGATAGCCTCGTTGTTTCTTAATTGTTGTATATGCTTCACCAACAGTTTCCAGTCGAAAGCATCGGGATGGTCGAAATTAATATGGCGACGCTCCTCTTCTGTCATGTGTGAAGTATCGTTGTAGTAAGAGTCCAGAGGCACAACTGCTACATAGTGGGGAGGCAGTGCTTGGACAATTTTCTTGACGACGGTGGTTTTGCCAGAACCGGTACCGCCTGCAATTCCAATAATAGTCATGCTAATGTATTTTAATTCTGTTCTTTTACCAGATAAATGATTGTTGGCAGGTGGTCGCTATAGCCGTCGAGCCATACGCCGCCTGCATGGGTGCGCTTCGGACTTCCTTTATATTTTCCTTCCGACTGGAACAAATAGTCGCGTGAGAAAATCTGGCATTTCCAATACTTCAAGGTACTGAAGTCGCGGTTGCCCTCACGGTCTATGGCGCTCGGAGTCATGATAATCTGGTCGAACAGGTTCCATGCGCCGTTGTACATCAGGGTTCCGTTGCCTTTTTTCAGCACGTTGTACCATGGGTTGTACATGTCACCGTCGCGAGTGTCCTTAATCTCAGACTTACACAACAGATAGTCGGTCATACTCTTGTTCATAGGATCGTCGTTCAGGTCGCCCATCACAAAAATCTTACGCGTTGGATCCTCAGCGAGCAGGTTGTCTTTGATGACCTTTACCTGTCTGGCTGCCGACTCACGATAGAACGAACCGCTGAAGCGGCTGGGCCAGTGACATACAATAATGACAATCGACTCACCAGCCATCCTTCCTCTGACAGTGAGAAAACCACGGGTCAGATGTGTGCTGTCTTTTTCCAATTCCTGTACATACGGGAACAGCGTGACGCTGTCGACGGTAAATAATGCCGGATTATAGAGCATGGCACAGTCAACACCACGGCGGTCGGGACCTTCGATATGCACATATTTAATACCGCGCGCCTTGAGAGGCTCCTGTGCTGTCAGGTCGTCAAGAACTCTGGCGTTCTCAACCTCTGAAAGGCCTATCACCGCACATCCCACATCGGGGAGCACGTCGGTACCCATTTCTGACAAAACACGGGCCATGTTTCTTAACTTGTGAGTGTATTTCAACTCACTCCATCTATTTGTACCCGTAGGGAGGTATTCATAGTCATTCTTCCCTTCGTCATGGCAAGTGTCGAAGAGATTTTCCTGATTGTAGAACCCAACTCCGTATACCGAGTATTTTTTCTGTGCGGAGGCAGTCAGTCCTAATAGGAGTAATAATGCCGTCAAAAGGAGATATCTTTTCATATGTATTATAGTTTTGGTAGCAAAGATAATAAAAAATTGTGGAAATTGTGTAATTTTGCAAGAAAAAATTTACATGTGTTTGTAGAACAGATTTTTCGAGGGTTCTACGTAGCAGAATGAGGCATAATATAAAATGAATTTTTATGACGAAATTGATTCTGGCGAGGCATGGCGAAACCGTAGATAATGTCAACCAAATGATGCAAGGTCAGACACAGGGAATGCTGACTTCAGAAGGAGTGAGACAGGCTGAGATGCTGCGTAACAGGTTTGCTGATGAGCATATAGATGCATTTGTGTCCAGCGACTTGAAACGCTCGTTAGACACTTGTGCTATCATTGCCCGTGCTCATGGAAAAGAGGTGGTGCAGACTCCGTTGCTGCGAGAGCGCGACTGGGGCGATTTCACCGGCCGCTATATTCCCGACCTGAAGGGACTCGCCTTTCCCGAGAATGTGGAAAGTCTGGATGCTTTGAAGCACCGTGCCGCTGATTTTCTGACATTCGTCCGCAACCGTTTTCCCAACCAGACAGTTCTGGCTGTGGGGCACGGTATTATCAATAAGGCCATCCAGGCGGTCTACTACCAAAAAACAATGCCCGAAATTCCGCGTATGACGAACGCCGAATGTCGGACACTTGTGTTGGATGAGAAGTAAAAAGTTAGGAGTTAGAAGATCGTTTCCTAACTTCTAACTCCTCATCCATTTCTCATAACCTAACTCAAAACAAATCATTTTCTTATCTACGACCACCGAAGTGACCTCCGCCATGACCACCACCGTGTGAACCTCCGTGAGAGCCACCGCCACTGCGT
This sequence comes from Prevotella sp., assembly GCA_016291595.1. Taxonomy (GTDB): domain Bacteria; phylum Bacteroidota; class Bacteroidia; order Bacteroidales; family Bacteroidaceae; genus Prevotella. The sequence goes on along the minus strand of JAEEXN010000002.1, from coordinate 104,547 downwards.
GAACCTATGCTCGAGCTAGACGAGCGGCTGGGTGAGAAGCTGCGGCTGGGAGCCGACATGCTGTGCGAGCTGCTACGGCTGGGGGCAGAAAAGCTGCTGCGGCTGGGTGATGTGGCGCGAGTGCTGCTCTGGCGAGCGGAGCTTCTGCCGAAACTGCTGTGGCTGGGAGCCGAGAAATTGTTGTGGTTGGAACCCATCGAACTGCTACGGCTGGAACCCATCGAACTGCTGCGACCACCTCCAAACGAACTGCCACTGCGGTTGATACTGCTGTTTCCACGGTCTATGCTGTGACTGCCAACACTGCCACGCTCCATGCTATGACTACCTACACCACCACGATGCTCAATGCTACGGCTGCCACTGCGCTCCATGCTGCCGCCACGCTCCATGTTGCGGTTGATGTTGCCTCCACGGTTCTCAATGCTGCGGCTGTTGCCGAATCCTCCACGGTTCATGCTACCGCGGTTCTCAATGCTACGGCCGTTACCACGTGAACCAATGCCTCTGTCGTTGTGTACTATTCCACGGGCACCATTTCTGTAGTCACCACGGTCGAAACCGTTGCGCATTCCGAAACCACGTCCGCCAGATACATTGCGGTGTGCCATACCCCAGCTGCGTCCGTTATACCAGCTGCGTCCGCCATTCATGTGCCAGCTGTGGCCGCCACGATAGGTAACGTAGAAGTGGGGACGTCCGAAGTAGAAATAGGTGCGGTGCGGATAGCGTGCATAGATACCGAAGTGCCAGTAGCCACGATCCCAGTAGAGAGGACGGTAGAAGTAGCTGGCGGCGCAGTATGCACGATACTGCCAGTCGAGCAAAATATAGCTCAAATCCATATTACGGCGCTCCCAGTACAATCCATACAGGTCGTCGTAGTTGTTGATACTCATCAGATAGTCGAGGTTGATTTCGTATGCAGCCTCATACTGATCTTCTGTTAGGTTCAGCTCATACGCCATCTTATCCGTGAGGAAAAGAGCTTGTTCACGTGCCTGTTCGTAACTCATGGCGTTGGCCGATACTGTCATGGTCAACAGTGCTGTCAAGGCAAGGATAAACTTCTTCATAATCGTTATGTTTTTTAAGTTATACATTCTTGTTTACGATGCAAAGAAACAACAAAAAAATGACCCTCCAAAAGGATTTTCCCTAAAGTGGGAGGGGAAAATCCCTATTGTTTTAGTTTTGTTGATTTTATCTCATGAAACCGCTACACAATAATTCTCGCGCGCGAACGTTAGATAATAAAAACGAGGAACCGGATGATTAGATTCCTGGATCTGCAAAAAGTAAATGCCATGCATGGTGAGGAGCTGCGCGAGGCCGTGTGCCGTGTGGCTTCCTCAGGGTGGTATCTGCTGGGCGAGGAGGTGAAAAGGTTTGAACAGACTTATGCCTCTTACATCGGCAGCCGCCATTGCATTGGTGTTGGCAACGGGCTCGATGCGCTAACGCTCATTTACCGTGCCTATATTGAGATGGGAATGATGCATCCTGGCGATGAGGTTATCGTTCCGGCCAATACCTACATAGCGTCAATCTTAGCCATCACAGAGAACCAACTTGTACCGGTGCTGGTGGAACCACGGGCTGATACGCTTGAGATTGACGACATGCTGATAGAGCAACATCTTACTCCCCGTACGCGTTCTGTGATGATAGTTCATCTGTATGGCCGCTGTGCATACACTGAGAGGGTAGGGGAACTCTGCCGGAAGCACAACTTGCTGCTCGTCGAGGATAATGCGCAAGCTCACGGGTGCCGCTTCAGAGACAGGCTTACGGGAAGTCTGGGTCATGCTGCCGGTCATAGCTTCTATCCCGGAAAGAATCTCGGAGCTATGGGAGATGCCGGAGCTGTGACTACTGATGATGCCGAACTGGCAGAGGTGGTGCGTTCATTGGGAAACTATGGCTCGCATAGAAAATATGTCTTCAACTACTGCGGGCGCAACTCGCGCATGGATGAGATGCAGGCTGCTGTGCTTTCTGTCAAGCTAAAACATCTGGACGCAGATAACGAGCGGCGCTGGGACATTGCACGCAGATACTCCGCTGCCATTAAGAATCCACTCGTTACGTTGCCCGCAGAGATGCCGAAGGAGATGAATGTGTGGCATTTGTTTCCTGTGTTGTGCCCTTATCGTGACCAGTTGCAGCAGCACTTGTCGTCACAAGGTGTCGAGACGCTCATCCATTATCCCATTCCGCCACACCGTCAACAGTGCTATGCTGCATATAGTGGTCTTGAACTGCCTATAACAGAGCGCATCAGTCGTGAGGAACTCAGTCTGCCCATCAGTCCGGCTATGACAGCAGAGGAGGCGGAACAGGTAATCCATGCAGTGAATAGTTTTGCGATTTAATAAAGATTCAATGATACATAAAGTGTTTTTTATCTCCGTTTTTCTCTCGGCAACGCTCTCAAGTGTTGCACAGACAACCTTGGGAAACGAGGAAGAAGCGGGAAACATGCGTCCTTTGGAAGGACTCACCTACCTTGTTGAGGCTCAGGCGTCTGTCGCTGAAGGTAAAACGCCGCTCTGGCTCAACGCCAACCGCTACGGACTTAGTTCGCTTGAGAATACAAACGGCTATCTGAGGGCTGGCTTGGTGAGACCATTACAGCAGGATTCATTGCGCCACTGGGGCATCGGCTATGGTCTTGACATCGTCGGCACCTACCACCATACTGCAAATCCTATCATCCATCAGGCATTTGCTGAGTTGCGATGGCTGCATGGAACACTGCTAGTGGGAAGCAAGGAATTGCCTATGCAGTTGAAAAACAACCAACTGAGCAGCGGATCACAGACGTTGGGTATCAATGCCAGACCCGTCCCCCAGGTACGATTGGGGCTGGAGGACTATTGGGCTTTACCTTTTTTTGACGGTTGGGTGCAGATGAAGGGGCATGTGGCCTATGGCAAGTTTACCGATGATAATTGGCAGAAAGATTTCACTCATCAGGAGGGCAAATACTCCGAAGATGCGCTTTTTCACAGCAAGGCTGGCTATCTGCGCATTGGAAAAGATGAGAACTTCTTCCCATTTTCTGTAGAATTAGGACTCGAAATGGCGTCAACGTTTGGAGGCTACGGTTATAATAAGGTGGGAGGTGAGACGAGAGTTTATAAAGGTAACAGCGGGCTGAGTGGTATGTGGAAGGCATTCCTGCCTGGAGGTTCTGATGCACCGGAGAAAGGTACAGCCTATCAGAATGCGGAGGGTAACCTGCTGGGCAGCTGGCTCATGCGATTGAACTACAACTCCGACACCTGGCGGTTGGGCCTTTATGCCGACAAGTATTTCGAGGACCATTCCTCGATGCTGCAGCTTGACTATAATGGTTACGGAACGGGTGAGGAATGGAACATCGAGAAAGACCGACGTTATTTCCTATACGATCTGAAAGACATGATGCTGGGTATGGAACTGAACCTGAAATACGGTGAGTGGCTGCGCGATATAGTGGTGGAATACATCTACACCCGTTATCAGAGCGGTCCAACCTATCACGATCATACGCAGGCTTTCCCTGACCATATTAGCGGTATGGACAACTATTACAATCATTACATCTATACCGGTTGGCAGCACTGGGGGCAGGCAATAGGTAATCCGTTATACCGATCACCGCTCTATAATTCCGACGGTAAGATCAGCTTTGAGAATAACCGCTTCATGGCTTTCCACCTAGGAGTTGCTGGCGAGCCGCTCAACAATCTCTCGTATCGGCTGCTGGCAACCTGGCAAGAGGGTTTCGGAACATACGACCAACCCTATACAAAACGCCATCACAACGTAAGCGTGATGGCCGAAGCAGCCTATCGCATGGCGAAAGGATGGCGCGTGCGTGCCGCTTTCGGTATGGACGCTGGCTATATTTTAGGTCACAATTATGGCGGTCAGATTACTGTTACAAAGACAGGTTTGCTTAGTAAAACTAAAAAGTGAAGAAAAAATGAAAAGGATTATCATATCAATGGGCTTCGCAGTCCTCACATGCATAACCGCCATTTCGTTGAACTCATGTGGGCTGGTTGACTTCGACCACTCGGAAAATGGTAACTTGGATGGTTACTGGCATCTCGTGACTGTCGACTCGCTGACGAATGGAGTGTCAACCGACCTTGGAGAGAAACGTTATTTCTGGGCCATCCAGGCCACACTACTGGAACTTTACTCTCCCGACTGGCTTGGCGGACAACGTTTTGTGAGCCGTATTTCCTATCAAGACAATCGTCTTACCATCATTGAGTTGCGTAACGACAAGCGCGAAGAGGGCGATCCTGTGATTGAGAACGTTGATAAGGTCAGTCCTTTTGGCGTCAACAACGTTACTGAAACATTTCAGGTAGAGGAACTTTTGGGTCGCAGCATGACATTGAGCACCACGGAGCTACGCCTCAGGTTCAAGAAAATGTAAAAAAAAATAAGGAGTGATATAATTCTTTCATATGATTGCGAAAGATTATATCACTCCTTATTCTATAAATTAACTCTTCTGAGTGTCTACCCTTAGAATTTCTTTCCGAAAACAATATTGATGAAAGTCTTGGTCAGAATCTTAAAATCGAACCACCAGGAACGGTTCTCAAGATAATACAGGTCAAGTTCCAATCGGCGCAGCATCTTTTCCATCGTGTCGGTATAACCGTTGTAGAGTGTGGCATAGCTGGTAACACCCGGACGAATCTGATACAAATAAATATATCGTGAATCTCGCTGCATAATCTGGTCGATATAGAATTTTCGTTCCGGACGCGGTCCGATAAATGCCATCTCTCCTTTCACGACGTTCCACAACTGAGGGAGCTCGTCCAGATGATGATCACGTAGGAACTTGCCTACTTTGGTCATCCGGGTTTCACGCTCATGCTGATACAAGGCAGGACCATCCTTCTCAGCATCAACTCTCATGCTACGGAACTTATAAATATAGAAAGGACGACCGAAACGACCGATTCGCTCCTGCTTGAAAATGGCAGGACCGCCATCCTCACGTTTGACGGCAATATAACAAATAAGGAATAACGGGGAGAATACAATGAGGCAGATTATGGCAACAAATAAGTCGATTATACGCTTGGCATTGCGCTCGAACTCATTCATTCCATCAACTACGTATCCGCTTTCCAGTACCGTCATGTGTGCTTTATTAGTGTTTTACCAAATCATTATTTATCTATTTAACGAAAAAGAATGCTACTTATTATGTCAGATGCCCCCCTAAAAATTGTCCTAATACCCCTAAAAATTGTCCAAATTGGATATTTGTTCAGAATGGTATGTGCATAGGCAAAGAAACGGAAACCGTTATTTTGGGTACAAACAATGCTTGTTCGCGGTACAGATAATGGTAGTTTTGGGTACGAATAATGCTGATTCAGAAACTCTCACTCCAGTGATAGGATTCTCTCACTCCAGTGATAGATTGCTTTCACTCCAGTGATAGGGTTCTCTCACTCCAGTGAAAGCCTTTCAATAGGGTGCTTATAAAATAAAAAAAGGATAAGTACTATTCACTTATCCAGTAGCAGAGGAAATGCAAACCAAACTCAGTAAGGTTTGCTCCTGTTGCTGAGGCTTACCTTTTTTCTTCTGCAAAGATACAAATATTCTGGCTTGAATGCAAGTTTTCAAGCCGGAAATATCAGTGTCTGATGAAAATTGTTTCGAACGTTTTGATGAAGTATTTGCAATAGATCATCAACTTGTTAGTCTTGATGCCCAACTCATGGCAGGCCCGCAGATCTTCCTCGGTGCCCAAAATGCGGCTGCCCAGACTGTCGGTGCTAGCCCCGCCCATGCGCATAGTGACGAAGTCCATATGGATGTATCGGTAGGGTAGGCGGCGGACATAGCACAATCGGGCAATCATTTCGAAGTCGGCTGAAATCTTGTATTCGTCCTTGTAATACCCGTATTTTTCATAGACGCTGCGGCGTACATATAGCGAGGGGTGGGGTGGGAAGAAGCCCCAACGCACCATCGATGGCCGGAAAATACGCCCGGAATAGTAACGGATGCTCTTTTTCAAGTTGCTGTCACGCACAAAATGCACGTCGCCGAACACCAAGTCCACATCATCGGTAAACGCATCGACCATCCGCTCCACCACATTGTCGGCGGAGAAGAAATCGTCGGAGTTCAGAATGCCCACTACGTCGCCCGTGGTCATGCTGATGCCCTTGTTCATGGCATCATAGATACCACGGTCTTTTTCCGATACATATTTCATGCGACCACAGAACTTCGACTCATATTGGCGTACCACCTCTATGGTGTTATCGGCCGATAACCCGTCGACGATTACCAACTCGATGTCCGGGTATGTCTGTCGGAGCACACTTTCCAGCGTATCGGCAATGGTGCAGCCGCTGTTGTAGGTGACAGTAATAATTGATACTTTCATGGGCGTTGCCTCTTTTGATGAATCTTCTGAATAAAGCCATCTAAGATAGGCTGTTCTTTCTTGCGCTGAATCCATTCAGTGACAGGTGTGGGAAGAATTAGTTTGATATATTGGATGACAATCTGTTTGTATCGTCCGAGTCCAGGTTTTTTATAAGTGAAGAATTTTATGGGTGTTCTCCAGTCTTTGCCATATTGATGCTCCAGATATCCCTCATAGTCTTTTGGAGCAAGATACGAAGCTCCTAAGAATTCGATGGGAACCAACTCCTGAACGAATCTTTTCTCACAAATATCCTGACAGCAGTATCTTAGTGTTTCATCCTCCGGATAAGGCTGAAAGAAGTAGATGTCAATATACTCTCCTTTGCGGATAATGGAAAGAAAACCTCGGCGCTCGTAGCGGGCCATCTCAAATCCGTTCTCACGCAGTTCAAACAGCATATCGAGGAAAGCAGGCAGGTCTTTCTTGTCCATCACCAAGTCTATATCCTCATCATGGTCGATAAAATCATGTTCGCGCACTGCTCCGAGCAGAGTGCCGAACATGAGTATAAACTGCAGTTGGTTTCGTTCGCAGATCTTTTTCAACAGTTGCAAGTTCTCGTTGGCAATCTTTTTGTCAATTAGTTTAAACCCTTCGAAGATGGGAACAAACTGATACCGGTATGTGCCTTTACTTGTTTTTATTCTTTTGTACATTGACGCAGAAGTTAGAGTTTAAAAGTCTTCTTTAGCCATTTCTTAATAGGGAAAGGGATATACTTCATAAGGTTCGTATACAACGTGTTGTTTTGGTTGTAAAAGCCCTTTTCAAAAGGTATGTATGGAACAATGTAATTTGGATGTTGCAGAGGAAAATCTATTTCATCTTGAGATGTATAATATGAAGGAATTTTACTGTCTGAAGTGTGGGTGGCTCCCTCTCCAAAACCGATGTTCGTTATCAGACTGCATTTGGGATAGATACCTAACATGTTGTATGCGGCTAAGGTGAAATACCATTGCCAGTCCCATGCGCTGACATCCTGATGCTCTACAGCACGAATACGGTAATTCCAATATTTGATGTCTTTCGACTTATAACCCATGTTGGCAATGATAGAGTCTTTGTATGGAGAATTGCGCCAGTCCATATTGAAATCCATCAGCTTCCATGCACGTCTCCATGTGGCCCATCCGTTGGTTGCCTTATATCGGCTGAATCCGTATGAGTCAGGAGTCATGACGTTCTTTATATAGTTGGCAGCATCAATCATTCCAATTCGTTCATCATGGTCATATTTTAGAAGTAACTCTTCTACGAATGGGAAAAATGATTCTTGTAAGACACAGTCATCTTCTACAATAATACCTTTGTCCTCATGCTCGAAAAGCCAGTTTATGGCGGTATACACACCGAGGCTGCAACCAAGATTATTTTTCTGAAACAATGTGTTCACTTGGCAGTCCCAGTCAATAGCATCAAGTATTGCTTTCCGAGTTTCTTCTACCAGCTCATCTTCTCCCTCTACGTCCGGCCGTGCCCCGTCGCATGCAATGTAGAGATACGCAGGCTTCACATTCTTGATTCTTTCAAAGCTGGAGAGTGCAGTGTCTTTTCGTCGAAAGATGATAAATAGTATGGGTATGTTATACATAGTTGTTTTTAATAAATAACGCCATGGGTGTACGAATTATTATGTTTCGGATTATTCCTGATATACACCTCTGGCAATAGTGATGAAATAGTATAGCCTTGGCCAGTAGAGTCTGATCTTCCTAACAATATAGGTGAAAGGATACTTGAAAGGGATATTCCTTCTGACGAAAGTCAGGTAGTCACTGTCCGAGTGAGTAGGACTATTGACAAACTCACGCCTACTGCGTAACGGCATCTTCATTAGCTGTTTAATCTCTCCTTCGTTTGAGTGATGGTCTCGCTCACAGGTGCCGCAGACATTTGGTGTAACAAGTGTCGGTAATTGTTTTTTTCTGGCACGCAGACTATAGTCATAATCGGCACATCCATGCTTGTACCCATGATAGAAAATGCCAATGGCATCAACTACCGATCTGTGAACCAATAAAATATTGGCATTGGTCAGGTCAGCTATTTGTGGGGATCCTGTTGGATGAAGCCTAATAGTACGTCCTTTTGTCCTGTCCGTAAAGATGTCACCTCCATAGGTAATGATGCTGACATCTGTAGGTGAGCATGTAATCCCCGAGTAGATTCCCCGACGGCCGAAATGCTCTTGACTATAATTGTCTGTTGCGAAAAGCTCATTAAACAGATTCTGCCGTACGAAGGTGTCATCATTCAGTAGTAAGTAATAGTCCCACTGCTGATGTTCCTTGAGAGCTGTATTCCATGCTAGGCACATGCCTTTCGCCCAAAATAGTTGCCCATTTCCTTTCAGCATCTTTATGGTTCTGTCTGAGAAAAGCTCACTGATGGATTCTGCTGTCCCGTCAGAACTCCCGTCGTCGGTAATGAATACTTCCATCATGATGGGGAATTCATTTGCATGGAGATTGTTCCAACTGTCTAGGGCGTCATACAGACTCTTCAGGCAGGAGAGCGTTTTATGCTTTCGGTTGTGAAATGTCAGTAAGGTTGCAATTTGTATTGTGCTCATTATTTTCTCATTAAGGATTCAATTTTATTGAATACCATCTTGCCGTAGAGTGACAACATACGGCAAGGACCAACCATCGTTCGTATCTTGTAAAATGCTTTCTGGTAGAAATAGGTAAATGCTGCATATCTGTCTGTGCTATGAGGCTTGACTTGCGGCTGGGTGGTGTCGTACAACCATATACTGTTTCCTTTCCTTTGCTCGATGATATTCATCTCTATGGGTTTCAGCTGCATGGCGAATGATCGTACAACCTTAAAGGGCAATCGTTTGTTCGTAAGCAAATAGTGCTTATACAAACATGAAGGCTTGTCGGAGAACATGTCCACACAAAGGTCTTCTTCAGGAATCTCCAACGATTTACCTAAGTATTTGGGTTGAAAGAAACCGTCGTATTTGATATCCGTCTCTTCAAAACCGGGCAGTCGATACTTTGTTTGCAAAGTGGCCTGTAAAGGCGCTTGGAATAACGTGTCTGGCTGTCGGTTGTGTGTACCTGGATCAGCATTGTTTGTTGAATGTGAATAATACGGATAAACGAAGTATTGGTCTTTTTCAATACAATAGCGAGTATGATACTTCAGCCACGATGAGTCGGGCCATTGGTTCAGACAGGAAGGTAGATGCTCAAGGCTGAAATGCTCTGCATGTTGATCATGCCACAGCTTGAATCGCTGCCATTGAGGTTTCATCCAAACCTCCCCCCACGACTGTGCGCAGTTCATAAAATACACATCGTACTCCGACTTTGCGGGTGAGAAAGGCAGATAGGTCTGATAGTTTGCAGGGAAAGCATACAGACTGATACCAGCAATGTGAGGTTCTCCGTAGTATTTGTCTATACATTGTTTTGCATAGTAGTAAAACGAAGAGGATACCGTGATATCGTCTTCAAGGATGATCAAAGCTTCGAACTCATCAAAATACTTCCCCAGTGACAACATATGAGCACGAAGTCCCATGTTCGAGTTATGCTTAGCCACGCGTAGCTCACCATGTGACCAGTGGTAATGGTCACAGTATGCCTCTACTTCTTTTGTGTCACTTTTGTCAATAGAAATAATGAGTGTGGTCGTTTCTGGGTAATGAGCCCTTTCCAGTGAGGTCAATAGCCTTTTTAGACTGTCCACACGATTGTATGCTACGGATAGGATTGCGGTCTTCATTGTAGTTCCTCCTTCATGAGATGTTCGATGTCTGCAAACGCATCCACATGCTTTTCAAGCCACGCTTCGTCTTTCTCCCACCATTTTAGTTTTTCCAGAAAATCTATCTGTTCTTTGTTGAAACGGTAACGGATAATCTTGGCGGGTATTCCTCCGACAATCGCATAGGCAGGTACATCCTTCGTGACCAAAGCTCCAGCGGCTACAATCGCTCCGTTTCCTATTCTTACACTTTCCATGATTCGGGCATCTTGTCCCAGCCACACATCATTCCCGATGATGGCAGAGTGACCTTCAATGAGTGTTTGTTCCTCGAAACGTTGTTCTTTTGCAAAAGTTTTGACGCATTGACGCAGTGTGCTGTAGAAAACTGGGGATGTTGAAACATAGGTGTCAGAAGGATGTCGGTATGCAATAATCCTGACATTGTTGGCGATGCTGCAGAAACAACCTATCTCACATGAGGGTAAATAGCAGTTACTTCGTATGAATGTATATCGCCCGATATGTGAATTGCTGATAACAGTTTTAGGAAATATCCTATTACAACCATCTATTCGGGTTTGTCGGTTCCATCTTGCCAAAGGTGAAATTCTGATATCTTTTTTGCGCAGATACAGACTATGACATATTCGCCAGAAAAGTTTCATAGGATTAGCGAAGTCTATGTTAAAATATTTCAAAGTTGTTGATATGATTGATTATGAAATTCGTAAATTACCAATAACAGGCATCTTCAACGCGAGAGGCTATCTTGGGTTTCTCATCTTGACTAGGACGTACCCAATACTCGTTGTACATTTGCCTGAATTCAGGACGCAAGTCCCATCTCTTCCCTTTGATGCCAAAAAGTAATTGAGTAGCACCACCCAGGTGAATCGCATGGTGGCCTGTCTGTTTTGCATGTGCAGCCAGAGGGAAACCGTAGGCACCACATCCGATGATACAGGTATCATAATTGGTATGATCCATTTGATCCTCCATCCACGCTAAAGCATCGAACCAATTCTTAAAACCAGAATCTCCTCCAAGGCTTTGAACGGCTTTGATTATTCTTATGTCAAAGTCTGGCAGGATGTCTTTACGTTTGAAGAGATGTTCACGCTTTTCGTATTGACTGCTTATTGTTTCTGCAAAAGGGTGTATAACCAATACCTTTTTCCCCTTTAATGCTGAAGTCCATGAGGGAATACTTGTATCATCATGCAGATATGGCGGTTCCAGACAGGAAAGCTTGACTCTTGTTGCATTTGCCAGTTCATGTCGGAGATGATACTCTTCGGGTAGCCAGCATCCTAACATGTCTACTTGTTTGGCGTCCTTTATCATCATTTCGCAAAACTGACCTACATTAGATTCTGTTAATGGAAAGAATCCTGAATTATCTCGTAAAGCCCTAACGGCGCTTTTGTTCCACCACCATTCGGCTATTTCTCCCTTGATGTACTTTAGTGGAGAATGTGGATTGTTCTTGATGCCCAGATAGTTTGTAATTGCCAGGAGTTCTGTCGATCCGAATCTGGCTATCATGCACGGTTGGCTACTTTGCAGCAAATGTATCATCATTTGCTGTATCTTCTTCTGATCTTTTTCATAATCTATTGCGGGGAGTGATGCGGGTGTAAAGAATAGCGGATATATCTTTTTCCTCATCAATTTCAATGATTTTTCAAAAAGATAGTTCATCTTGTTTGTTTGTTTTTGGACGTAAGAAAATTATAAAGATACTTGCGTTCTTGGCGAGACAGACCAATATGGTAGACAATTACCATGAGGTATAGCATCAAGAGGACTATGCGGATGAGAGGATGAACGTTCCAATGGATGAAACATACGGGAATGAAACAAATAGTCACGGCAAGTGACGGAATGTATGAATGTTTGAACAGGACACTGTAACCTAAATGTATCGTCTTTTTTAATACCCACTGGCTGCTTAAGAATATGAGAAACGAAAAAACAATATAGACATAGAACAGACTATATGCTACACATCCTTTTTTCAGAATGAGGTATGCACCTACCATCGAAAAGATTCTCAGCATGTTTACGATAATTTGGTATAGCGCAATTTTCCCACTTGCGAATATAAGATTCGAAATGCCTGAATTGGCTGACGTGATGAGCGTGTTGATGACAATTAGTAAGGTAAATGTAATAACGTATGGGGGCACTTGTCCAAGCCATAGCGAGAGCAGCCATTTTGCATCAATCATAAGTGGTGCCGACACCAAAAACATGGATAGGAAGGTGAATTTAGTCGATATAATCAGAAGTTCCTCACATCGCTCATAGTTGTTGGCAGCATAACTCTTTGTAATCTGCGGGGCAATGGGTTGCGACACATTACTAGCAAAAGATGTAATAAGTATGTTCACTGTATTGGCTATTCCCATGGCTGCATTCATTACTGTATTGAAAAATGCATTGACAATCATAGCTGCACCTTGCCCCTGACCGACAGAAACGAATGCTCCGAATGCCACCCATGAAGAGAAGGAGAATACCTTTTTGTATTTTTTCTTGTTAGTGACAACGTGCAATTCAGTTTCCTTGTGATAATACTTACTGCAATACAGATAGAATAACAATACGGGGAGCACGGTAAGTATGCTCAGTGCAATGGCGTAAACTTGAAGTTTATCAACAAAGAAGTTTATTAACAGGTATGCGATGATAGTTTTGATGATATGTACAAATACATCAACCGTACTGAATACAATGAATCTCTCTTTGGCCATGAGTAGTCCGTTGTAAGGAATGCCGATAAACGAAATGGCGGCACTGATGATTGACAAGTTGAACACAAAGATGACATCGTTGATGTCGCCGTCAAAATTGACAAAGTTGTGAATATACCAATGCCCCAGTGGCAGTCCTATCAGTAGTGTGGCTATGGCTATGGCTACATGGATGATAAAGTTGATGTTAAACTGTTCATTTATATCCTTTGTTTTTCCTATGCCAATCTCTATCGATATAAAGCGATTGGATGTGGAAATCATGATTTGGTTTAAAATGGATATGAAAGTGACAATGCTTCCAATCAGAGAAAATACACCAAAGTCGGTGATACCTAGTGCCTGTAGTGCATAGCGTGTCGTAAGCAGACCACATATTGTCGTGACGAAGAGCCTGATAAAAAGTATCCCTGTGTTATATATGATAGTTTGGTTGGTGTTTTCTTTCATACTAACTCACTTGGATTGTAGACTGTTCCAGATCTTTTCTTGGCTTGTCGTCAATGCATGGACGGTAATAGACTAGCGACAGCAGGAGAAGAATAAAAGAGAGAGGATACACCTCCATCGTCATCATAAACAATAGGACGGCAGTTGCTGCCAACAGCACATTGGTGCTTCTGTCATTCATCGTAAAAGCCTTTTTTGTGGCAAGAATGAAGATGGCAATGAAAACTAATAGTAGGACGACACCACCATTGATTAAGACAGAATAAATAAAATTATGGGGTCCCATAGCGGCAGAACTCATGTGGGAGAAATACCAGTCGCTGTCAACAAATCCATATCCAATGATGGGCGACTGCATAAAAGCATGAGCTGCTGCATCCCATAATTCTGTTCTATTGGTGAAAGTAATGTCTTTCTTCAAAACATCTTCGATAAAGTATACAGCCAATTCGTTATTTTCAAGTCCTTTCCCATTAAAGCATACGAATATTTGGAAAAACACATAGAAAACTAGGAGTGAAATAATGCCTGTTCGTTGTAATTTCTTTGAAGGCAAGAAACAGAAAACCAGGAAAAGGGTAATAAGTGTCAACGAGGTCATCGAGCGTACGATAGCTACTGTTGCTACGGACACAATAATAAGGGGAATGGTATTGATGATCCAAAACTTCTTCAACCTGAAACACAGGATATTGATTGCAACAGCACATAAAAGGCGGCATCCCATCTGATTATAGTTATTTCCAAGCAGATAGCCTGTCAGCGACTTATTCTCGTCAATGAGCCATAGATGAGGGTGCGTTATCAAGTGGAAAAAATTCATGTATATACATATGGAAAATGCAATGGAAAAAGCAAAGAGAATCATGCTGAGTCTCTCTTTGTAGTATTCCATCATGATGACAATCAGAATGCATCCACAACCAAGATAGAAGCTATCTTTTGCATTTGTCCCGTTAAGGATGCTGAAAACCAGCAGGAGCAACTGGTATAGAATGACAAAAAATAGATATTTTGTGATTATTCCATCTTTGAAGTAGAGAAAAGACATGAGTAGGAAAGATAACAACTCTATAGCAAGAAAACCATAAGATAACGCTGGCATCTCCATTTCTGCTAAAGCAATGCACATCCTCATTGTCAAGACAAGGATAATAAGACAAGGTAGCCATGTAATCTTCTTGAAGTCAATAATCATGTGCGTAGCTCTTCTGCAATATCTACTCTTTATTTAAAGGCACGATGCCCAAAATGTCTTTAATCAACCAGAATGTAGTGACAATTGCAGCAAAGAAAATCATACCCAGCACAAACAGCATTCGTTTTGGACCGGCCGGCTTCTCAGGAACAGATGCACACTGTATGACCGTGAATGCAGGTGTGATTTCTTGTAGTTTTGCCTTTGCAGCCTGCAATTGGGTGTTTAATGCCGTATAGGTGTTATACTTCAGTTGCATGTCGTTTTCCAAGTCATTTCTTTTGGCCCGGTAGCTTTCGAGTATGACATCGCTGTTTGCATCTGAGAAGCTACCATAGAGTTGACGTGCCTTCTCGTAGATATGCTTGGCCTCAGTGGTTAGTTTCGAGTAATGCTCTACGTCAATCTTCGCCTTATGAGTACGATAGTTCGTAATGTACTCCTGTAGTCTTACCCTGACAGAGTCTGCCATGCTGGCACAAATCAGCTTGTCTTGGTCTTTTACTGTAATGGTGATGACCGATGTTTTCTTGTCTACATTACATGTGATGTTTTCTCGGATTACTCCTACAATTCCATGTTGCTTTTTGTTCAGAAAGAATGGGTTTACTCCTTTTTCGCTGTTATTGGGTGTAGATATCTGCTTTGGCTCTGTCAGTTTTCTGATTTGCTTTTTAACCCAGTCACCAGGCTTTTTCCAAATGGAACGTTTACGGTGTTTTGCCAGGTACGTAAAATAATCTGTCTGGATGTCTCCGTCTAAATTCGTCACTTTGGTATCAAATAAACTTACCACAAATTCTGTCGATTCCATCAAATCAGGATATAAGTCAGGGTAGATGGCATCAGAATTCTGCAAGGTTCCTAAGTCGACACCGAATGATGAGGCTATCGATGTAAGGGAACCTCCGCCTGTGACACTCCCCATTTCAGGAGCCAATGTCACGTTCGAAGTATAATATCTCGGCTCGGGGAGGATATATACACATGACAGAACAAAGACGATTGGGAGAACTTTCAGAAATACCATCTTCTTGTCCCATATCCTTTTGATGATTTCTCTGAGGTCGATGATGTTCGTATTGTTATTCTCGTTCATATCTTTTACTTAATTAAGCTGACCAATGTAGCAATAATGGCAGCAAATGAGCCGACTCCCGTGGCAATGCTCAAGGTCTCAGAGATAGAGGTCTTGCTCAGCGACTTCGAGGGTACTACAATCTCGCAGCCAGGCTCAGGCTTGGCATTATGGCTGACAGTCTCAACCTTGCCGTTCATGTATATGATATAACTCTTGCGCTTTTTAGCCTTGTTAGAGAAACCGCCAGCCTGGTCGATGTAATAGCTCGCCTTTTTACCTTTGATATAACCTACGGTATTAGGATACATCACCTCGCCATTGATTTTTACGGTAGCTTCGTATTGTGGAACAACCAAACGGTCGCCTTCGCGCAGAATAATATCATCGTTGCAGCCTGGGTTGGCTAAGGCCTTGTCTAATTCAATACCAACGGGATAGGTGGATCCTACTTCATATTTACGCAGTTGTTCTTTGTTACTGAGGCTGCTAAGATTGCTGTTACCAGTCCTTGCGGCCTGTTCAAGGAGACTAGTCTCAAGTTCTTCTTGAGCTTTCTTTAATACAGCCTCCGCACGGAGACGCTCCTCTCTGGTATAACGTCTTTCCAGTCTTGCACCCTTGATATAAGCACGATCGTTCACTCCGCCGGCAGCTTTTACGAGGTCGCTCAATCGCTGATCTTTCTTAGAGAGGGTATATGAACCACCGAACATCACTTCGCCTTCGATGGTGACATTCTGCTGTTCGTAGTAACCTGGACTCTTGCGTACATATACCTCATCGAAGGGTTGGAGTTTGAAACCGCTTTCACCGTCAATCACAAAACCATCCTTCAGAGCAAAACTATACGTTTGTGCTATCAAACTGTCTGTTGTTAGTGCCTTCGGGTTTCTTACACGACGGGCC
Organism: Prevotella sp.; assembly: GCA_016291595.1. Taxonomy (GTDB): domain Bacteria; phylum Bacteroidota; class Bacteroidia; order Bacteroidales; family Bacteroidaceae; genus Prevotella. The sequence goes on along the minus strand of JAEEXN010000002.1, from coordinate 87,958 downwards.
ACATCTACTTTCACAGTTGAGGCTGTCTGTTTCAGTCCACCGGCCTGCAACACAAAGTCCTCTAGTGTCTCATTCTCTGCATATTTGTATATACCTGGATAATGCACTTCGCCGTGAATGGTGATGGTCTGTTCCTCCATCATCTCCCTTTTGGTAGGGATAAACAGTACGTCGTTTGGCTTTAGGGGTATGTCGGCAACTTGACCGTTCAAAATGCCTTCTACATCCACAGGGATTACCTCTAACGAGCGGTCGCTTTTCATGCGGTGCATGACGGCATGCGCCGTGAATGCCTCTTCTTTTAGTCCTTCTGCACTCTCAAGCAGAGAACGAACACTATAGATTTGTCCACCTACCTGATACATGCCCGGACGGAATACGGCGCCCTTCAATTCCACCATATTGGAGAATCTGGAAATAATGCTATCAACACTGACAGAGTCTTCATCTGCTAAATGGAACGATGAGAAATCGAACTCCTCAACGTTATGAACGGAATATTCCCGACCTGTCTTTCGTACTAGTCTTACTTGCTTGGTATATGCATCACCTGTAAATCCTCCTGCGTATTTCAGCAGTGTGGTAACGCTTTCATTTTTGCGCATTTCGTAAATCATCGGGCGTTTCACCTTACCCGAAATGTTTACAAGACAGTCGTAAGGACCAACGACAATCACGTCATTATCTGCCAATCGTACATTCCCAGTCAGTTTCCCATTCAACATGTAGTCATATATATCGACGGTAGTCACGAGTTTGTTGTTGCGGAAAACTTTAATGTTTCGAAGGGTACCCAGATCGTTGGTGCCTCCTGCCATGTAAAGTGCATGGAAAACGGTGGCGAATGCTGACAAAGTATAGGTTCCAGGCATTTTCACCTCACCCATAATGTTTACCATGATGGTACGGGTTTGTCCGACAGTTAGCTTGATTTGGCTGCTACTGTAACGCGATCCTAATGTGGAGCGGAGGTGCGCATTTGCCTGACCGACAGTCATCCCGCTTACATACACAGGACCGAAGCCTTCAATTGTTACGGTGCCATCTGGTGATACCGTACTCTCAATAGACTTTTGCGAAGCTCCATAAATATCGATGAATACGGCATCACCAGGTCCCAGACGGTAATTTTGGGGTGTGGCTATATTCATGTTGGGTTCAAATGTCAGTTCTTTGTTGTTGAAAATATCACGTCCGAAAACTTTCTTTTTGTTTTTGTCACGCTCTGCTATCAGTTGTTTCAACAAGGCAGTAGAGTCGGGTATGAATGAGTCCAGTTCCTGTTGCATGAGCAGCCATTCAGGATTTGTCTCGTCATAGACCACAGGACTCTTTTTAGTACTCATATCCTTAATCCTGTAAGGAATCTGTTCTTGTTGTTGCTGATAATCCTCGCGTTTTTTCCCATTAGCCACACGGCTGCGATCTTGCGTGTCGGTAGAAGAAGAGAGGTTGCCTAAACCAGAGCCTTTCATTTCCCGCTCATACATTTTTTTTACTCGCTGGATTTGTTGTATGTCCACACCGCTTTGCACCAATTTGGTAACGATTTGCTGTTGGGATGTGCCTGCGGCTTTTTCTTTAATGAGCATCTGCATTACCTGTGAATCCGTCATGCTCGATTGTGCTGAGGCACATACAGCAAACAAGAAAGCATATATGGTCAGTATGATAATTCTTTTCATAATGGTAGTTTTATATATAAAATATAACCCGTTTTCGCATGTTTTATTGTTATTGGTTCATAATAATTGCGAAAAAAGGCAAGAATAGGCGGCTAGTTTACTTGTCGCAATCGTGAATAATATGGAAAACGGAGAAGACATAACACGAAACCAGGCTAATCATTATCTTTTTTCAACTGACTATCTAATTTCTCATAGATAGAATTTTGGCTTTTGTATTCAGGAACTATCCGTTTCATCATTGCTACAATCTTCATATCGTCGTACTGCAATGTGGTTTCAATCAGTTTGTTAATCTCTTTGCATATTTCCTCATACTCATATACCTTTAGTCGGGCAATTCTTATTTTGGGATTAGTGGTGGCAATGGTAAGCTCCTCATCGTTCAACACTTCCTCGTATAGTTTTTCGCCCGGACGAAGTCCAGTGTACACAATTTCTATGTTTTTGGCATCACTCAGTTGAATCATTCGTTTGGCCAGATCAGCTATTTTTACCGGTTTTCCCATATCAAAAGCAAATACCTCTCCGCCACGACCGCTTGTCCCTGCCTCTAACACCAAAGCACAGGCTTCGGGGATGAGCATAAAGTAACGTATAATATCTGGGTGTGTCACAGTAATTGGCCCGCCTGAGGCTATCTGCTTGCGGAATAGTGGTATGACAGAACCGTTTGAGTCAAGCACATTACCGAAGCGTGTCGTCACAAACTGAGTGACTGCACTATCGAACTTTCCGTCTTTAATAGCCTTGTCGAGAGACTGTACATATATCTCACAGATGCGCTTTGAACATCCCATCACATTTGTGGGATTCACTGCCTTGTCGGTAGACACCATGACAAATTTTTTCACTCCATATCTCACAGCCAAGTCTGCAATAATCTTTGTGCCCAAAATGTTGTTTTGAACACTTTCAGCGGGATTATCTTCCATCATTGGTACGTGCTTATAGGCTGCGGCATGGAACACATAATCAGGACGGTATTCGCTGAAAATCTGCTCCATTCGCTTTTCCTTGCAGATAGATGTGACGATTGTCTCTGTTTTAATGTCAGGCCATTGTTTTTTCATATATAAGCGGACATCATGTTGCGGGGTCTCTGCCTGATCAATCAGAACCAGTAGCCTTGGCTTATATGATGCCACCTGTTTTACAATTTCGAAACCGATACTTCCTGCAGACCCTGTAATCATGATGGTTTTTCCGCGCAGTTGTTCCTCTATTGCATGCATGTCGATTGAGATTTCATCACGTGGTAACAAATCCTCAATACTCACTTCCTGCAATTGTTGAGAGTTCTTAATATTGTCTGTTCCCAGGTCCAGCCCTTTTGCCATATAAATCTGTACACCAGCTTCCAACAGAAGTTCTTGTAGTTTTTGGTCGTTGCGGAAATCATCATTTCGAAGTGGGGACACTAGAATCGCTTTAATGCCATTCTTTTCAATATGCTTTTTCAATTCATCGTCCGCAGCAAAAACTTTTTCACCAATGAGTCGCTGGTGGGCAAATTGGTTTTCATGACTGATAAAGCCTTTCAACAAGAATCGTGTTGGTCTTTCGTTTCGGATTGTGTTCGCAATCATTACACCTCCGTCTTTAACACCGTACACTAATGCTGGTACAGCGCTGCTGTTCAGAAACACCGAATCGTAGATGGTTTTTACTAACACTCGCACCGCACACATTAATACTGTGGCCGTCATTCCCATTACTGCAACATGGTTGCCACCCAGTTTGAAGAATTGCGTAGTCTCCCATGTAAACATCCATCGATGGAGGATAAATGCTAATAGGGTTCCTAATGCCATCGCATATACGATACGTTTCAGGTCAGAGAACGACGAATAGCGGATAATACCTGAATATGTGTGAAATACCCTGAAGGAGATAATGTACAATCCCAAATACAATAACAGCGTATGTGTGATAGGCACAACATTAGCCAACGTTTCAACGCCACGACTATAGAGCCAGTAACTATACAGTCCTGAGAGGTATACAATCAGACAGTCAAGTATGATTAGTGCCCAATAGGGCAATGATTTCCTATCAAAATACCAGGTGAATAATTTTTCTATAAAGTCTTTCATCCATGTATACATTTTAATATTTCACTGGCAATTCTTCCTGCATCCTCATCAGTCACCAAGGGACCGCTTGGAAGGCAAAGACCAATCTCGAAAAGATGCTCAGACACTCCGTTAACGTAAGCAGGAGCATCTTTAAACACTGGTTGCGTGTGCATCGGTTTCCAAAGCGGACGCGACTCAATACCTTTTTCCTCCAGATGTACCCTTACTCGTTCTACCAATTCTGCGGGTTCATTTTTCGTCCTTTCTGCTTTAGGGAAAGTAATGGTATTCAACCAATAGTTGGAATCATAGTCAGATGTGGGGTTTACATGCACTACCACCTCATCCGAGTCTTTCAACAATTCAACATATAGGTCACATAGGTGCTTGTGATGGGCGATATGTTCGTCTGCAACGGTCATCTGCCCACGCCCAATACCCGCGCAGATATTACTCATCCGATAGTTAAATCCGATTTCCTCATGGAGATAGTATGGTTTGTTCTCACGGGCTTGCGTTGCATAGAAAGTGATTTTCCGCTTTGTCTCTTCATTAGGGCAAATCAGAGCACCACCTCCGCTAGTGGTAATCATTTTATTACCATTAAAACTCATAATTCCCATCTTGCCGAAAGTTCCACACACTTGTCCTTTAAACCTTGAACCAAAAGCTTCAGCTGCATCCTCAATCACAGGAATATCGTAGCGCTCTGCGATTTCCATAATTTCTGTGATGCGTGCTGGCATGCCATACAGATAGACGGGAATAATAGCCTTTGGCTTGCGTCCGGTCTTCTTGACACGATTTTTAATAGCGTCTTCCAGCAGTTCAGGATCCATATTCCACGAGTCTTTCTCAGAGTCTACAAATACTGGCGTTGCACCTTGATAGACCACTGGGTTAGCAGATGCAGAGAAAGTGAATGACTGGCAGATTACCTCATCACCAGACTGAATGCCCAAATATACCAATGATAAATGGATGGCTGCAGTACCAGCTGACAATACGACCACCTTTTTGTCCTCACCTACATACCGTTCCAAATCTTCTTCAAAAGCATTCACGTTAGGGCCAAGTGGAACTACCCAATTGGTATCAAATGCTTCTTGTATGTATTTCATCTCATTGCCCGACATGTGGGCCAGGCATAAATAGATTCTGTTTCCTTTCCCCATCAGTTTAGTCTTTTATACTGTTTTTCACTACTGTTCATGTTCTCTATTTATTCTCGAGTTCAGAGAACTATGGACTAATAGTATTGATGTTTCGCTTTATTTTAATTTGTTAATGCAATTGTTTTTATTCTTGTTGTTTCTTCAGTTTTTTCCATTAAAAGGCTCCATGGTCATACTACCCTCGTGGGCGATGCCATCTCGTTTAAACACAGTCAGACTCGTATAATATATGACCTTCAAATCAGTTAAAAAAGAAAGATGGTCCACATACCATACATCGTATTCGAATTTCTCTTTCCAACTGATAGCATTCCGTCCATGGCATTGTGCCCAACCTGTGATTCCCGGCCGTACTTCATGTCGTCGAGCTTGTTCGGGAGAATATAGTGACAGATATTGTACTAATAGGGGGCGGGGGCCAATCAGAGCCATATCACCTTTTAGCACATTGATCAGTTGTGGAAGTTCGTCAAGCGAAGTTGATCTGATAAATTTCCCAAAAGATGTGAGTCGTTTCTCGTCGGGCAGTAGATTCCCTTCAGCGTCCCGTTCGTCCGTCATTGTCTTGAACTTGATTATTTTGAAGATTTTTCCATTACGTCCTGGCCTTTCTTGTAGGAAAAAGGTTCCACTTCCCCTATTCGCAAAGTGTAACCAAATGGCCACAACCAATAGAATAGGAGATAGGCAGATAATCGCAATTAGCGATATACAAAAGTCTAACAGTCTTTTGGAATATTTTTTATACACAAGTCTGAATCTGGCTAAATGTGATGAATTAGTTATGAAGAACGAAGTTTTTTTAGATGGCATGTCAACATTTTTCGTTCGTTAAAATCTCATTTCTGTACATTTCAAGCAATGCCTGCCACACGTCTCGCTGCTCATATTTCTCCTGTACCATTCTTCGTGCGTTACCAGCCATTCGCTTCACTTCAGCAGGATGCTCAACGAAATATTTCATCGTATTATATAGCGCTTGCTCATTTCTCGGTTGAATAATCCGTCCGTTCAGTCCGTCCTTAATAATCTCGTTACAACCGTTGATGTTCGTTACGATTGATGGTAATCCCATGCTGCCTGCCTGAAGCACCACGTTCGGGAATCCCTCTCTATAGCTGGGGAATACCAATGCGTCGGCAGCAGCCAGGTAAGGCCGAATATCAGACTGGTATCCAACATAATCTATGCATTCGCTATTTCTTAAGAAGACCTCATCCTCTTTATTCAGTGGTGCTTGTTCCGGCTCAAACGGTCCTACAAGAATTAGCTTTACTCGTATTCCATTTTCGTTCATTTCCTTGTGAAGTCTTCGCATGCATGACGCTAACTCAGCAATTCCTTTGTCTTTCACAATCCTTCCAATGAAGACAAATCGGAAAGTGTCGTCCTTTTTTTTGTCATAGCCTTCATTTGAATAATAGTTTGTATCGATACCGCTAATATTGCCATAATGAACTACATGCAGTTCTTTTCCTGTTATATGGTCTTCTCTGAGAGTTTTTAAGACACCGTTCCCTTCTGGAATAACTCTCGTAGCACAAAGACACGTTATCCGTTCCATAGTTTTCAGAGTCCATTGTAAAAAACCAGTTGCTCCTTGATATCGAAGACCGGTAACTGTATATATGCGATGTGGAACATGTGCAATCTTTCCAGCTATCATGGCTAACAGGCTTCCCTTGGGCGTGTTCGCATGTATGATGTCCGGCTTTTCGCTTTTGAGAATTCTAACTAACTGCCAAAGACATTGCCAGTCTGCCTTCAATGAGATTTCGCGATGCAAAGGTACTTGAATGGTTCTGATGCCTTCTCTTTTGCCTACTTTTTGCAGCAATCCACTGTCTGCAGACACACCAACAACTTCGAAATGCTCATTCAGAAATCGCAATTGCCCTTTCAGTAGCAAGTCAAGGCTGATGTCAGAGGTCGTAATCCGAAACAGTTTCATTCAAACAATTTGCTTTTGATTTTACAAGGATTCCCATATGCTACCACACCGTCAGGAATATCTCTTAATACAACAGATCCTGCTCCGATGACTGCCCATTTCCCAATCTTAATACCTGGAATTACGGTGGTTCCGGCACCAATCCATGCTCCCTCACCAATATGCACATTTCCACACAATGTAACATTAGGGGAGATATGAGCGTAATCATCTATTCTACACTCATGGTCTACAGATGCACTTGTATTCACGATACAATGTTTACCGATAATAGTTCCGCTATTGATAATAGCACCAGGCATAACCACAGTCCCTTCTGCGATAGTTGCATGCGGAGAGATAATAGAAGCAGGGTGAATGGCCTTTCCGAAAGTGACATTTTTCATCTTCTCAGCCAGTTGTTTCCTGATACTATTATTTCCGATGCTAAGGATGAGGGGTTCTTCCTGATGGTACTCATGTGACACAGGTATTCCTCTTAGTTCATGAATCTCGGGGTTATCATCAAACAGATATTCCACGCTCAGTCCCATAGCCTCAATGATGTCGATGATCACCAGGGCATGACCGCTTGCTCCGTATAAGTACATATATGTTTTGTTATTTAGTTTTTCTCATATTTTACCATTCTAGTCGAAATGGCGAAGCTCATCAGGGTAATATCGTGAACATCCAAAATCCAGCACACATGATGTAGAATCTGGGATTCCTGCAGAGAAATCTTTCTTTAAATACTTGGGATCCAAAAGGAACCAAGGAGAAATGTCTGGATTCGCCAGGTTGCGAATAACGTGGATATCACTAGCAGGGGTAGAACCCTGAATGAGTAGGAATGCTTTCTGACCAGTAGTCGGGTTAACGGCGACATCTGCAACAAAAACAGCATGGCCATAGCGAGAAGACGGCCGTGAATATTTATCGTAGACAAATACATCACCAGGCTGTATGTCAGCTAATTTGCGGACATGCATAGAAAGTTTCATAGATTCGGTATTGGCCCATGAGTATACTGTTGTCAAGAACTTGTTAAAAGCTGGTCGGCAATACCCGAAATAATAATGTAGCGCTTTTTGGCGAGTATCAGTAAAACAAATGTCGAAGAACCGGCGGTTACAATACAAATATTCTGCACGAAGTCTCATACAAACATCTGCACATTGTTCATAATTGTCCAGTAAAGGAAAATCCAGTACCCGATATCTATATAATTGGAGAGAATCATTTGGGGTACGGTCAAAATGCATGAGTGAAGAATCAGGTTGGGCTAAGGGAAGGCTGCGTATAAAAGCGGTATAGAGTGAGTTCTTTCCCGAAATACGTTCAAATCCTTGTGGGGGAGCGATATCATCAATACGACCATCATGATAAGAAAAAGAGGGCCGGAATCCCCATGGGGCATACAGATAGAACAATATAATACCTACTGTAATGGCAGCGATTGAACTTATTAGTCGGAGGCTAAAGGTAGTTAGTCCTTTATAATCATATAGACAGTAGAACAATGTGAAATTCTTAAATACTTCCAGAGGTAAATGCTCCATGATCCCACTTATGATGAATACCACAGCTATAGCAGTCAATAAAGGTTTCCCAATCTTCCCGATGCGATAAAGTAAGTAAGACAAAAAGACCATTATTCCTGTTCCCATAATTATTCCGTCACATAGAAAAATGCGCAGATATATGTTGTCGAAAGCCAATGGCTTTATTCCAAGAGCCCAAGCATCTCTGTTTTCAATCAATCCGCAATCTTGGCTGAGAAAACTAAGTCCTACATTATTGTAAATCAAATGGGGTATGCTAAAACGACTTTCGAATGTCGTGGAACCATAACCTGCCCCACACCAATATGCCAATAAAACTGATAGGAGCAGACACAATAGAGGAAGGACGGCTAACCAATTGGAAGGTATCTTGTGCCGACAGAGTATAATATATATCAAAGGAATCAAAAGTAGCCCCATAGTCTCAGACATTCGAAGAGTTAGATAGCAAATGCTTATTGCCCCTGATATGCAAATCGTCCAAATAATTGCCCTACGCTTCACCTTAAATAGCAATAATAAGAGCAGCACTATTAGCATTAGCTTCTGTGCTAAAGTACCTGGATTGGCAGTTCCATAAGAATGCCCTACAAGATTCCATCGGTGCCTCATAATGTCTTCTGCCCAACCAAAAGCATAAAACAAACGGGCTGAAATTAGATGAATAATAAGTGCTATTAGGAAAATACGTAGTATAACACGTATATTGGCATCACGCGAAGCACTCAATACCAGTACCAAATTCACAAGGCTATAATCTCCTCCAATTGTAAGAATATAGAAAGATGCCAATCCGATAAGGGAACATCCAATAACGTAACGTGGATAACACGCCATCATCAATAATAACCGTAAGCAAAGAAATCCCCTTCCACACTGTGAAGTGTAGTAACAGAATTGTAGCACCTCTTTTGGCATACTATCTGAATTCCATAAATAGTTTGAGTTGAAGAACATTAAAAACAACCCGATGTAAAACAACCAAGGTCCTACACGTTTATTCAACTTCGCCCAGAATTCAGATCGAAGAATTTTTTTCAGTTTAATATCAGTAGACAACATCCTTATTTGTTTTCTTCTTGAGTTTTATGATTAACTCATTCTCTTCTATGTGATGCATTCAACAAATAGTTGTTGTTTTGGTAATCATCTTTGTTTGGCTCTGTAGTTACTATACCAAATGAACAGTTTATATAAAGAAGGAAAATAGTAGAAACAGAGCAAACCGTATTTCTTTATTGCGTGAATGTCAGAGCCTAAATACTCCTTAATCGTTTTTCTATATATGGTTTTACTAATCTGATTACACTTTCCTTTTAATTCACTTTTTGCAGTATAGTAGCGTGTATGAAGGATTACCTTGTACAATTTTTCTAAGCATAAAGTTCGGAAATGCGGTTTTTCTTTTGGAATATCATCCAAACAGAGCGCATAAGAATTTATTTTATCAACAAAATATGGTGAGACTCCTTCATGCGAAATAGAAGCACTTCTTTGAACATAAAAGTATAGTTCCTTTTCAAGAAGAATCGCCTTTTTTGTTTTCAAATATACTCTATTAAGATAATGGGTGTCCTCTGAAGCTGTTCTAACAAACCAGATGTCCTCAAGCAATTCTTTTTTATAAAGTTTATTCCAAAGTACCTGGTATTGAGTGTTTATACTTGATAGACCAAATATTCTTTCAACTAGATCAGTATCTGATAAGACTTGCGTATTCTCAAAGCCTATCTCTGAATGGTTCATGTCTATGATTTCATTACGAGAAACAGTTTTTCCAAGTATCATGGAAAAATCATAATCTCCTTTTTTTATCAAGTTGTAAAGGATCTCCAACATTTGTGGATGAATGAAATCATCTGCATCAACAAACGAGATGTATTCTCCATGAGTATGCCTTAATCCTTCATTTCTTGCCTCAGATACTCCTTCGTTTTTTTTGTGAATAACTTGAACACGATTATCCAGTTTGTCAAACTCCTCACATATTTGCCCGGAATGATCAGTTGAGCCGTCATCAACGAGAATTATCTCAAGGTCCTTATACGTCTGATTGATGATACTAGATATACATGTGCTCAGATAGTCATCTACGTTATATATGGGAACAATTACTGAAATCATTGTGTCATCTTGTTATTTGTTACGGTTCATCTTAGGAAGAACATAGGGAACAAAAAGTCTTTGGTATATGTGTTTCGCAGGATTGTATAAAGCAGGAGTGGCACATAATGTATTAATTATGCATTGAATAATCCTTCCTTTATAACCTTTATCATATTTGACAGGAAGAATGCCGAGTTCTTTTTCTTTTTTGACAATCTCCTTAAATTCTTTTAGTGTGATATTGCTACCAAACATACGGCTCAAGATCATTGGGATCTTGCTTTGTAATGTCTCAATGCATTTATCATACAACATAGTGTCTTCATGTTTGTATCGGCTGATCATTCCATATATATCATGATTCACAGACAACTGATTGAGAGTACATTTCCTAACATGCTCGGTTGATCGTTTCGTCGAAGCAGAATTGGGATGTATTAAATACTGATACACTCGGCATGATGTGGAGCATAGCTTTGGATTAGCTAACAATACGGTTGATGCAAATAGAAAATCTTCACCAATGATATAGGGTGAGAATAGAATGTGATGGTTCTCGAGGAACTCTTTTTTGTAGAAATAGGCAATACAAAAAGTGTCTAATCCATATTGCTTGATGAATTCATGTCCGGTTCCTTCAAACTTGATATCACCAGTACAATCTTGTTCCTTGTGAATGTTTGCATCTTCTTGAATTTGTGTCCAGAATCTTATCACATCATTTTGTTTATCACAGAAATGATAGATAAGGTATGAATAGCTATTCGGATTGATATAATCATCAGAATCTACAAAGCAGACCCATTCTCCACGAGCTTTGCGTATACCATTATTACGTGCAGCATATACCCCTTGATTCTCTTGTGATAAGATGATGATGTTCTGGTGCGACTTTTGATATTCCTCACAGATACTCAGCGAGTTGTCAGTAGACCCGTCATTAACCAGAATGATTTCATACTCATTCTCATTCTCATTCAATCCCTGTAGGAACAAAGAGTCAAGGCATACGCGCAGAAACCTTTCTACGTTATACACGGGGACAACGACACTCAATCTTGGTCTTGCTTGCATAGTGATTTAAATACTCTGGAGTGCGCTTCTATTGTTCTGGAGTACGTTCCTGTCATTGTGGAGAGCTCTTCTGAGATTCTAAAGTACGCTTCCAGCTCAGAAAACAGAAAATCAAGTCGGCTTTTGGGATTTTTTCCTTTTTTCGTATTTCACTATCGTTGGGTCATTAAGAATCAGTAATAGCCTGTATAGCCAGAAACACTTAAGAAATACGTAGTATTTTATCTTGTTTGACTTAGGCATGTCCCCAATGGCCTTCATTCTCTTGATCAGACTTCTTTCAAACCCTGGCCACTGTTCCATGACATTGTTATAGGCAGGAGTAAGATACGTTTCCATCCTGATTTGAAGCATTGTCTTAATGGCATGCTCGCACACAATCTTTTGATGCTCTTTCAGAAACACGTCCCAATGCCTCAAATACCACTCTATCTCAGACAGCGCGACATCTCGAGTAAGAGTGTGAGTTGCACTATCTGGCCTTTGATAATAATAGTACAAAATCTGTGGGATTGTAATAATCTTCAGGTTTTCTGTACTATATACTAAACTATAGTTAAAGATACCGTCCTCACTATAAACAACATTCTCGTCAAAAAAATGATTCTTAAGGATTTTGGCTTTGTAGATTTTAGCTACAACAATCATTTGTTTGCAAGAGGGATAGTTAGAGAAAAGATCGTAACTGATAATGTTTAAGTCTGCAGGTTCTTTTATTCTACAAAAAGTAGAAGGATACTCCTTGACAAAGGCATAATCACATATAACGATATCTGCATTTGTCGAAGTATATGTATGAAGCAAAACCTCGATATATTGGGGATGGATATAGTCATCAGAATCAACAAAGCAGATACATTCGCCAGAAGCTTTCCTCAGTCCCATATTCCTTGCCGAGGATACGCCGCCGTTTGGCTTATGAATAACGATTGCCCGATGATCCGTTCGGGCATACTCGTCACAAATAGCTCCCGACCTGTCTGTGGAACCGTCATCAACCAATATAACCTCTATATTTTTATAGGTCTGTGAGTAAATACTATCCAGACAATGTTGTAGGTAATCCTCTACATTATATACTGGAACGATGATAGAAACAAGTTTTTGATTCATGAAACTATTTGGTTAATAACTCTGACCTGTCTGAATGCCGTGAGTAGCAAACGGAGACAGGGTGATTCAAAAGAGAATTCAAAGGATTATATCAGTGTCTTGATAATATTATAATAGAATGCAAATGCATAAAAAGCAAGTAATGCATATCCAAGCTTTTTTTCATGGTCGGGCCAAAAACGTTCTTTTACAAAAGGATAAATCAATACGACAGGCATGATAAACCACGAAATTTGGGCAATACGGTTGGAGTATGTGGCACGAACAACTAATACCCAAAACGCATTTGTAATCAAATATACATTATAAATCCAATGATAGTATTCGTCTTTAAAGTTCCTTTTAAATATAAAATAATACCCCACAGCAACCGCCATAGCACTATAAAGAAGAAAGTCCCAGCGGAACACCATAGAAGTTTGGATAAGCTCTCCTACTTGATTCTCTCCTGTTAAATAACCAGCGAAGCGTTCATCTCCTCTGATGAGACTCATTCCTGCAAGATATGCCTGTATCCTTTCGCCGGCGAAGTATGAAACAACAACCGAGAGCAACCAACCCGACAAATAGTAATAACTGTTATTTACAAACCAGGCTAAACCAGCTGCTGCTATCATTAGCAAGACAGAAGTATGCATTCCGATAGCAACAATACATATAGCTATCGCCACAGGCAGGTTCTCAATATACGTGAGTGCCAGAATAAACAATGACGCCCCTAATCCGTTACGTATGCCATTCACTCCGTAAGTCCAGAACGTAAACATGCTTATGATAACAATGAAAGGAATGTAATAGTATCCCTTAAATATCCTTTTCATGGCAAGCCATAGAGAACCAATATAGATAAGCGAGCAAAAAGTAAAAAAGGTATGGATGTCGCTGTATTTTGCGAACCATTGCATCATATTATCAAACAGCCATTCCTTTTTGGGTTGCCATTGAAACGGTAGGGGAGAGTTGGCGTATATATTAAAGCCATGCGCATAATTCACGGTATCACCGAAAAACACACTAACCTGTCGCTGCCCCATATATAATACCAACGCAACCAATACAATACACCCCCAGCCAGCATTGAGCAGAACGATATCATCCTTAAACACGCTTCCCGTATGGCACTGCCATACAGCAATTAATACTAAGATTAATACTGTGATATTGAAATAAAGAGTGTAATCAGCTACAGGTATGAAATCAAACATATATAAATAATTAGCGATTAATTTTCATTTTGATGAATAATAGCAAGATAAAAACCACAAAGGTGAATCTATATTTTGCGCTGAAAAAGAATAGTTTCCAGTGAGGAGGAAATGAAGATAGTGAGAGTTGTTGGATAGCTTTACAATACCATTTTTTATGGATGAACTCATAAAGTGCATCATACCTGCTTTTTAATGAGTCGGGAGATGACACAATATTCAAACCGATACCAATGAGACTCATTGCCCTTCTGTTTTCCAATGCCTCTTGCATTCTTGGAGCTTCACAGTGGCTAATCCAATCCTCTATTCTCCTAAAAAGCTCTTCCCATTGTTCTATTAGCTTGGGTTTATGTGTGCTTGTAAGAGATTTGAAATTGTTCTTTCTGTAATGATACATGGGATTGGGAATATAGATGGCTTTGTGAACGTAGGTGAAGTAATAAACGTTGAACAGTAAATCCTCGGTGCCAATATCTTTCGTACTCTCAAAAGTGATATGGTTTTCTTGTATGATTTTGGTCCTGTACAATTTTCCCCATGCAGTTGAAAGACTGTCTATTTTCTCTGGATGGCGTAAATCCTCGTCAATAGGTGCGATGATGCGTTGTTGAAGCCATTGTGCTCGGTTGCTGTCGAATACAATCTTCTTTTTGCCAAACAGATATTGGGGTAACGACACTTTGGTGAATTCTCTGATATATGAGAATAATACGACGTCAGTATTGTCTTCGATTTGAGATAAGACCTCATGGCAGCAGTTCGTGTCAAGCCAATCATCACTGTCGACAAACATCACCCATTCTCCTTTGGCAGCATTTATTCCAGTATTTCTAGCTCCAGATAGACCTTGGTTCTCTTGTGTGATAATGTGGATGCGCTTGTCTTTTAAAGCGTAGTCTTGGAGTATTTGAGGAGAATTGTCTGTAGAACCGTCATCTACACAAATTAATTCTAAGTCGTTGTATGATTGCTGGATAAGTGAATCAAGACAGCAACTTAAGTATTTACCAACATTATATACAGGAATGATAATACTTATCATCTGATATTTCTTGTTTTGAACATGATCAAAGCATATAATACTGTTCCAAAAGGTATGGCACAAGTAGTCAGCCATTTGCTTGGTGACTCTTTGATGAAACTCTTGTTCTTTAGTATGATACTGCTTGATACATAGTGTATAGCCTCTATGAAACGGCGCTTGCGAGTTGGGGCCAGTACCATTGATGATTTCCTGATGAATGCAAATCCTTTGGGGTTTTTGACGTACTGTCGATACATGTTCATACTTGAGCCGTCAGTACGATATTCTACTCTTGCCAGAGTCTCATTCAAAGTGAGTAGTTCATAGTCTTGGTCAATCAGTTCGTATTTATAACCTAATGAGACATATTTCTCACCTTCAAATAAAGGATACTCTGGGTATTTTTTAATCACATCCGTTCTGTAGACTAGTTTTTTGTCTCCTTTTCCTCCTCTAGCATAAAAGCCATTTAAGGTGATTCGGAGCTTAGAGTTTGCAAACTTCGTTCCAATAATGTTGCCATCAAAATCAGAGTCAAGTCCGATAATACCGGCCAAATCGTCTGATTTGTTCTTTTCCCAGAATGTGACAATCTTTTCAACAGCATCATCGGGCATGTAGTCATCCGAATCTATACATGTATTCAGTTCGGTATCTATCAATCTGTACGCCGTATTGTGCGCTCCGTGCATACCTTGATTCTCCTGATAGACATATCGGATCTTAAAACCTTTCTCATGATTCATCCACCCCTGCACTAACTCTCGGGTGTTATCCGTTGAGCCATCGTCAACAATCAACCAGACAAAATCCTTGCATGTTTGTTTTTTGAGGGCTTCATAACCTAAATGAAGAGTATGAGCTCGATTGTATGTCGGAGTGAATATGGTCAGCGTCGCCATTATTTTACTAAAGATAAGTAATAATTCTGAAGCCACTCTGCATTCTTTTGGATGTCATAACCTGCTTCAGACAGCTTCTTATAATAATTCTTTCTATCACTTTTTCCCTTTAAAATGTCCAATAAGCGTCTTGCCCAATCTTCTGCACTTCTATTCAAAGAATAATAGGCAATCAAATCTGTTACAGAGATTTCTTTTGGAATGCTATCTGATACGAGACAAGGAAGACCTGCGCACTGGGCTTCAAGCATAGAAAGCGACATACCTTCCATGAAAGAGGGGAAAAGGAATATATCCATCGCCGACAGAATCTTAGGAACATCAGAACGTGTTCCTGCAAAGATAACTTTATCTGTTAACCCTTTCTTATGTACTTTAGACTTAATAGCAGTTTCCAAGTTCCCAGTACCACCTACCAAAAGCAACCGTGCCTGAGGATATAAGGCCATAACTTTTTCAAAAACGTCAATCAGGAAAGAATGATTCTTCTGCTTCTCAAATCGCCCTATATGTCCAATAAGTAAAGTTTCGTCAGGAATACCAAACTCTTTACGAATCTGCATTCTATTGCTCATATCAAAACTGAAAAGCTGCGTATCTATCGCATTGCGCTGAAGCACAGCTCGCTGCGCTAGCTTTCTCCCAAAAAGCCAAACCGCTGCTTCCTGGCCACAAGTAAACTCGTGTGTAAGATATTTTCGCATATGATGCTTAAACCATGTGCGGAAGGGCCATTTTAAATCGTATAGCGCATGTGCATTGTGGGCATGTGCAATAATATGAGGAATGCCTCTTCGTGATGCCTCTTGGTAGATGAAATAACCTAATTCTGAGCAATGTCCATGAATAATCTGATACTCGGGATGTTCATTAAAGAACTGGCGAACGAGTTTCTTGTATTTCCCGAAAGTGAATGGATGAAAAGGAATCAACCGATATATTCTTCCTCCTAATTGCTCTATCTCATCTTCATATGCTCCCCTTCCTGTACGATGCACCAGAAAATCGAACTGAACTTTTGAGCGGTCAATGTTTCGATAGTAACTCATTACCATCGACTCCGCACCACCACGGTTCATATTCGTGAAAAGCATTAAGACTCGAATAGGATCTTTCATTTTTTAGGGGAAAATAAATTACGCATTATTCTCATCAGTTTAACACGCCATTGCCTGGATTTAGGGAGCCATGACATTGAATACCAATGAATAGAGCATGTGTTATGGGTAATATCAATTTTTCCTGTTACAGAATCCATAGGACAGAAATAATCAGAAGGGTAAATAGTAACAAAACCGATTGTCTGTAAACTGCCATCCTTTTTCAGCCCTTTTTGAATTAATAAATCTGTCACCATGGGAATCATTGAATAAGGATTTCTTTCACCATCCTCATTATAAAAATCAAGCTTTTCAAAACGTTTCAAGATTTCCTTATACAATGGTTGTCCTTGTGATGCTGCCAATCCTAACCCTGGGGCAATACTCCATTCACCTAAGCTATTTGGCTTCTCCCATCCCATAAACGCTCCATTCGCAATTAAATCGTCCATCGGTTTAATAACTTCTACATCGGTATCAAAATAAATGCCACCATAATGATAGAGAATCCAAAAACGTGCATAATCGCTAACGAATGCATGCTTCTTTGCTTCATATGCATCTCGAGTATATGGAATAATACTCACATCAAAGTTATCTTCATTCCATTCTTTGATCTCATAATCAGGGAAGTATCTCTTCCAACTTTCGATACACTCGATAGCAGACTTTGGCAAATGGTTCCGCCCGAACCAGCAATAATGAATAGTTTTGGGAATCATTCTGCAACTTTATCTAGTTTCTTTATCTCCTCAATATTCCCATAATCATGGGTATGAAGAAAAGTGGTAATGTGTTGTATGAGAGGAGTATTCAGGATTGTTTTGTAAATGCCTTTGGCGCAAAGTTCATTTTCCATAGGGACGATGACACCGTCAATTCCATTTTGTATCTGACTCTTTGCAGTGGGATAGTCTGTTATGATAACTGGTTTATATAACATTTGGGCTTCACGAACTGTAACCGATTTTCCTTCGTAGCGCGAAGGCTGAACATAAAAGTCACAGGCTTTGATATAAGGGTAGGGGTTGTTCTTCTTTCCGAGCAGAATGACGGAGTCATGCATTCCTTCTTCTTCTATCTTCTTCCGAATGAGAGCCTCTTCACCACCATAGCCAATGATGTACCAGCGGAAAGCTAACTTGGAATTTTGTGAGGCTTCATGGTTTATTCGTTTACAGATACTCGGTACATTATCGTAGTTTTTTGGATAGGAAAAGCGTCCCACAGAAAGGATGTTTACAACACCTTCGGCTTCTGGCATCTCTTTACGAATCTCTTCCAAGGATATCTCATCGGCGCGTTGTCTGACAAACTTGGAAGATAGGATGTTCTCAATCTCGATAATCTTGTGCCTAAGCGATGGAAATACTTTGAGGAAGTTGCGTGTAACATCAGCCGAAATGGAAATAATGTGATTGAAACGGCTCCAAATGGGGAATTCCAACTCGGCGTTGACATCGATGTGTGTGTAATCTGTGTGTATCCAGCAGATTTTCTTCTTAGCTCGTACTTTGTTGAGTACAATGTTGTGTGGAGCGAGAAAACTGATAGCCAAGTCGTACTCCACATCAGGATTGATATTTGGCAAATAAGGCTCTACAGCATTGAAGATATATTGGTAGATGGCAGCATTGTCAATGGGCTTTTTTCTCCATTTGTAAAACAGATATTTAAGACGTGCTGACAATCGCCCCCAAACAATGCCGTAGTAACCCTTTCTCAACGCTTCTTTCATCGGTTTCTCTATATGAGCATAGGTGGGATTCTCTGGCAATAAATGTACCTGCTTAGGAACATATTGCATCAAGTCGCCCTGATGGCTGTAGACAAAGAGGTCTACGTCGTATTTTTCGTAATCCAAAGCCTGCATCAGACCAATGAGGCTGATTTCAGCCCCGCCAATCTCAAGATAGTGTATGGCTATGAACAAACGTTTTTTCATTATATATTCCTATGATGTGGCATTCCGAGAAATTGGCAACTTAATCAATAATTGACATTTTCCGTCATTGAATAAGATTATAAAACTTTTCTATTTCTTCCGTGTTACCTTTCTTTTCTTGTTTCTGATATTCTACGATAGAATTATATAATTCTTGGTCAGTTAACAATCGTTGTATGGCATCTGCTACTGCTACAGGATCTTGTTTTACGACCAATCCGTTTTTCTCAGGTATCATCTGGTTGTATACAGCATCGAATTCAGTAGTTACGACAGGTGTATTTAATATACGTGCCTCGGCAATAGATAATCCATACCCCTCATGTCTGGACGTCTGCACGTAGATGGTGGCATCCTTAATATAAGGGTATGGGTTTGGTGTTGTTCCCAAAAAGATAAAGGTTTCTTCTAATTGATTCTCAGCTATAAATTGATCCATCTCCTCCTTATACGTTCCACGGCCAATGGCATACCACTTGAAATGTAAACCACGGTTTCGAAGAATCTTGCAGGCTCCCAATATGATATCATATCCCTTTTGCGTCTTGTTTAAACGGGCTATGGTCAGGAGAGAGGGAATACTTTTGTCTATTTGGCTTTCTTTTTTAATCTCTGCCATCTTTTGGATAAGATTGGCATCGAGCATATCCCATAAGACCAGCATCTTCTGTTTAAACTGCGGGTATATCTCTGAAAATACATCGAAAGCAGAGTTGGATACTGTGACAATGTGGCTTAAAGATTCGTAGAAACGTTCCTGAAACTTATAATTAATACCAGTCGGTCTATAACTGACGTTAACCCAGCCCCATTTTTGTTTAGCTTTGACTTTATCAACAACGTAGAAAGTAGGTATTCCCTGTGCATAACCGATAGCAACGTCATATTCTTTTGGATTAGTTCGGAAGCATGGAGATACATGTTTCCAGTACATGCGTGCTTTGTCCATGTGAAAAGTAATACCCTGTCTAATAGCAATTGAATACTTAATTCTTGCCAATAGTTTTTTAAAATCGAAGGAAAGAAGTTGGGCTCCTAACCTTTTTTCTACGAAAACTGTATAATCGAGAGGAGAAAGCAGATTAACCTCATTAGGTAAATACTGCTCAAATTCTCCGCCATATTTAAATAATTGGAGATCAACCTCAAAACGCGAGTAATCGAGTGCAGAAAGAAACGAAATCAAGCTTTTCTCAGCTCCAGCAGCTGCTAAAGATTCAATGACAATCAAAAGTTTCTTTTTCCTCATCCTAGCTGGTCTAGTTTGTCTCTCAATTCTGTTGATGAGGTTCCTCTTGTGTATGGGAAGTAAATTATCTCAACCCCAACTTTCTTAAACTTTTCTTCAAGCTCAGAGAAAAGTGGTGAGCCTTTCCAGTCATCTCCAACAAACATGCGGTCGAATCTGATCCGTTCCCATGCACCATATTTGTCTCTATCTATTTGAGGCACTACCTCATCAACGTAACGGATGGCTTCTACAATGGCTTTTCTTTCCTCATAGGGAATGATAGGCTTTTTGTGTTTATATGATGCACATAGCTCATCTGTGCTGACTCCCACGATAAGATAATCACACTGCTCTTTAGCTCGGCGTAAAATGTTCAAATGCCCGATGTGGAACATATCGAACACGCCTGTAGTATAGCCAATAACTCTTTTTTCCATATTATACGTTTTCAATAATATATTGGGCAACGTTCTCGCATGAGTTTCCTGTTTCATATGAACCAATCTGCTGCATAAATGCATCAACTTTTGCTATATATTCATTTCTGTTAAAAGTTTCAATGCATTTGAGTAATTGGTCATGATTTTGGCATTTTGGAAATGGCAACTTATCAATGTCAAAATATAGGGTTCGGTCCTTTTCTGTGTATTCTGCCAAGTCTGGTACATACAGCAAACAAGGACGGCGGGTAATGGCGAAGTCAAAAATGAGACTTGAATAATCAGATATGACCGCATCGGCCACGTAAAGCAATTCTTGAATGTCATCATAGCTTGTTGCGTCAACAATGTTTTTGTCATTGTTCATCAACAATTTGGAAAAGTCTTTCAGATGAGGGTGCAAACGTAGAATAACAATCCATTCGCCTCCCCATTTATCATGAAGCGTCTCAATCAATGGCCCGAATTGAATGTTATAGTATCTTAATGAGTAGTCTTTTCTAAAGGTCGGCGCATATAATAAGAGTTTGGCATTCATTCCAACCCCCAGTTTCAGCCGAATGTCCCTCTTCAGAGAAACATTATCGGAAAATAAAAGGTCTTCGCGAGGTGTTCCGGAAGGGATAATGGGTCCATCATACCAGAAACAACGCTTAAAGATTTCTGTGCTAAACCGGCAGCCAGATAGCAATGCACTAATCTGCTTAGAATCTCTTTTTGCCATATCGACATAATGAGGAGGCAGAGACTGTTCCGCGTCGCTTTCAATCATCTTCAAACGCAAAGAACTGTGCCATGTCTGAATATATATCTGCTCTTTTCTCTTTTTGTATAGCTTTATCATCCTATAGTTGGTCACAAGTGCTTTGCTTGTGCATAATTCGTAAAAAAAGCGCATAGACATATATCGCACTTTTCGGATACCAATATGTTCGTGCTTATCTGGTTCAGTAAAGGCCCAGACCACATCCCATTCTGGGAGATTCTTCACAAAATATTCGCTCAAATATTTAGGATTGCATCCATATTGACTGCCATAATAGCTCATGAAAAAGATCTTCTTCCGATTGATGGGTAGGCGGTTGCAAATCCAATTGATAATTATGAAAAGAATATTCTTCATGATAATTCTATTTTGGTTAGTTTCTTGCCGAACAATCGGTTGTAAACTCTTGTCACTAACTGACATAAAGGCTTTACTGCCTGCAAATGATGCGAAATACGATATTGTGCATCTTTATGTAGCAGAGGGTGGTATTTTTTTTCAATAGTCTGTAGTTGCTCCTCATATAATAATTTAATATCCTTTTTCCCACATCTCTTTGCAATGTCATTGAATTGACTGCAAAGTTTCCAAAGCATAGCCGCCATAGGCTCTTTCAGCTCAGGATAGTTGTCGCTAATGAACAAAAGGCGTTGCTCATTTCCCATGAGTAAGTCCATGTTTCTCTCTGAGAACTCACCCGAAATACCTCCTTTCCTTTGACGGTAATAGTAGAGTGGGGAAGGAATAACGCCATATGTCTTCGTTTCATGAATAATGAGGTGCTGCCAAAAAGAATCCTCATAGAATTTTCCTTTGGGAAATGGATGTCCCTTTACAATATCCGTCTTGTACAACTTTCCCCATGCAAAATTCTTGATATACTGTTGTTTAATTAATTCGGTCATGGCCTCAGTCCTTGCCAGCACAAATGGTTCCTTACCCGCTTTTACATATCTTTCATCCAATAGCAAATAATCGTCATAGGCATAGTAAAAACCGCCTTGAACCACGTCACAATGGTTCTTGATCGCAAAACATGATAGAGTTTTCAGCGCATCGGCAGCTAACCAATCATCACTATCCATGTAATAAATAAATTCACCCGTTGCTATCGCTGTACCTGCATTCCGTGCATCAGAAAGACCTCCATTTGGCTTATTTATGATAATTGTCTCAGGAAAGTTTTTTTGATATTCCTTACATATGCTCAGCGAGAAGTCTGTCGAGCCGTCGTTTACAAGAATTACTTCAATGCTGGGATTCCATTGCTTATATAAACTGTCCAGGCAGTTTCGAAGATAATCTTGCACATTGTATATGGGAACGATGACAGATATTTGTTTCATGCTTAGTCACATAATAAATCGGTAAAGGGCTTAATCTCAGGTACTGGTACAGAGTGGACAGAGCAACTTTTGCAACCCGATGCAAGTATTTCCTCTAACCCTTTTTCTATCTCATTGGCTGACATGCCCGTTACCACACCATTCTCTCTATCTTTTAATTGCTCTCGGGCACCAGTAAAGTCTGTAGCAACAATAGGGTGCCCGAAGCAGAGTGCCTCGGCCAGCGTGATGCAAAAACCCTCATGGCGTGATGGCTGCATATAAATGTCACAGTCTTTCATGTATCCGTATGGGTTCGTTTGTGTATCAAGGAATACGACATGATCTGCAATCCCCAGGTTTTCAGCAAGCAACTGACAGAACTCCTTGTCCTTACCATCCCCAACAAAGTACCACTTAACATCTACCCCTTTGTCCAAAAGTAGTTTTAATGCCTCTATTGCCACTCGCTGTCCTTTTTCTTCAAAAATACGTCCCACAGTTAGAATGCGCTTGCCATTAAAATGATCAGAAAAGCTGTCACCTTGTTCGGCCAGATGAATGACTTGATTTTGGGACACGATATTATAAAAAACCTCTGTCTTATTCTTAAACTGCGGGAAAATTCCATCAAAAATCTCTTTTGCCGTTTCAGAAACGATAAAAATCTTCTGATACTTTTTATAAAGTTTAGCAGTCATTCCTTTGTCGATACCAAATTTTGACACATCAAAATGTATCCATCCACACTTCACTTTAGCATTAACTTTTTCACAGATATAGTAATCCATCATTTGTGAAGGACCTGCAAAAGATACTGCTAAATCAAACTTTTCTGACATCATAGGTTCTTTGCGAAGCAAGTATTGATAGAACCAATACCGATTCTGCGTCAGTTTAAACTGGATGTATAGGAAAAAATGAATCAGTGCTTCAATAATATGCCCTTGCTTCAACAGAGACTTGACGTTCCACAAAGGAGGATCATTAATCAATCGCCAATACTTGTTATATACCGATATCTCGTGTATTATTACTTCCTTTGGTAAAAAGCCCAAGAAACCACCTTTTTCATGTATTAATCCTAGATGAACTTCGTATTTATCCATCGGAATGGCAGATAGCAAACCAAGTAAAGCTTTCTCCACTCCACCGACATTCATGCTGTGAACAAAGAAAAAGATTTTTTTCATCATTTTGCAATCCAATAAATTGGATAGAGCACAATTCTTGCTATATATCTGATAAGGCGGTTAGAGTTGATGATTCTCTTAATCATAATAGCTAGATCTACATCACGGAACTGAATCATTTCCTTATAATCGGCTTTAATTCCTTTAGGTAGAATTCTGTCGGTAATTCCGGAAAACTCACTATTACTTGTATCAACACTGCTTATTCCTGTATTTTCGTACCTAACAATGTACTGATCCCACTTAGCAAAAGAGAAACCATGGTATAACAAATACATATATAGTTCCAAGTCAGAGGCTATTCGGTTATTCTCATTATACAAGCAATGCTCAAAACAATGCTTCGAGAAGAAAGTAGCTTGATGGTTCAGTGCATGGCTGTAAAAATAGGAGAGTCTGACAAAGTCTGGTGCATGAAAATGTTTTATCTCTTTGTTATTGGAATCTACTATAATTGCATTTCCGTAGATTACATCCTCTGTGTTATCTCTTTCACAGAATTGTTTGATTATATCCTTGTCGGCAAGGCAGTCACCGGAATTGAGGAACTGCAGATAGTCGCCTTTTGCAACTTTTATTCCTTTGTTCATGGCTTCGTATATACCATGGTCAGGTTCACTAACCCAATAGTTGATCCGGTTGGTATATTTCTCTAATAATTCTTTGCTGCCGTCTGTTGAACCTCCATCGATAACAATCCATTCGAAATCATGACGAGACTGACAGAAAACGCTCTGTAATGTGTTCTGAAGCCCATTTATGTTGTTATAATTGATAGTAATGATTGAAAGCATATCTTAAATATCATAAATCCATGCCTTTAGGAGCAAGCTTGTGTAAGAAGCTGTTACTTCCTATGGAATCATTAACAAATAAAAGTAATTCTTTATATCCGTATAACCCTGTGCGTATATAAATCAATAAGAATAATGAAATGGAAATTCCGCCACAGACAATCAATCTAATGGCAGAGTGAATCATTTCATGTAAGTGAAATGTTGTAAGAAGGCTGTTTGTTAAATAATCCACACCATAAGCTGTGGCCATTATAAGTAACGAGATAAAGGTATAGGGTACGAGGTCTTTTGCAAACTTCCACATGGAATAGTTGACTTTTTCTCGTATAAAAAGGTTTAGTATCAACAATTCAATTATCCTACATGCGATTTGACCTAGAAGCATATAGATAATTCCATATCGCCATGTAATCAATGCTGCGATTACAAAAAAGATCTTTCTTATAATTGAGAGGATTAAGTATTTGTCCGAGCTGCCAAGGGCCAACAACATCGTTTCTGAAAGTCCTATAATGGGAGAAAACAACGACATGATACAGACTAATTGGAAAAAAGGAATCACTAATATCCATTTCGATGAATACATGAATATAATGAAAGGTGATGCTAAGACAATCATGACCATCGTCACAGGAAACATGACCATGCAACTAATAATTACGAACCTTCGGACATTTAGCAATAGTCTTTGCTTGTCGCTTTGCATTTTAGAGAATAACGGAAAAGCAACAGATGTATACATTCCACTTAAAGAATCGCTAAATATTGCTGCAGTAGTGAAACCTCTGTTGTATAGAGCTAAGTCTTTTGATGAATAGTATTTGCCTATAATGATATCATAAACTCTGCCCAATACATATCCTATTACTCCAGACAGGAGAATATTAGATCCGAATTTAAACAATTGTCGTATTCTGGAAAATGAAAAAGTCATCGTGGGACGCCACTTGGAAATCATCCAATTGGCGATGCTTCCCATTAGTGTTTGGCATAATCCCTGTACGACAAGTGCCCAGACTCCATAACCTGCAAAAGCAAGTATAATAGCAATAACGGCAGAGATTATTTGAACGGTAATGTTTCTTATGGCAGGCTTCTTGAATTCAAGTTGTTTCTTTAAAAGATTTGCATGAATGTTTCCGATTGCCAGAAACACCAAGTTAAGTGCACTAATCCTTATGATAGGTGTTAGTCTTTCTTCATTAAAATATGATGCGCAATATGGGGCAGCAAAGAACACACAAATATACATTAGTATGTGTACAGACAGATTGAAATAGAAAACACTGCAATAATCTAAATGATCTGCATCTTTCTTTTGAATTAAGGCTGTACCGAATCCACCATCTGCCAATAAAAACGCTATGCCAGTAAAAATACCGGTCATGGCAATAAGTCCGTAATCAGAAGGCTCAAGCAGACGAGTTAGAATCATTGCTGGTAAGATGGCAGCAATTTGTGTTCCAAATTTACTGACATAACTCCATACAATTCCTTTGAATGTTTTTTTCCTTAGGTTTTCTGTCATTAAAACAGGAAATAATACTCTATAGACTGAAATATGGAGGGCGTAATACTAATCCACTTGATTCCACACCCTTCCTTTCTGCGTTTTTTACATAAAACACAGATTATCATTTATCCAAGAAGGGTATCGAACTATGAATATTACGCCGCATAGGGACACACGAGATGTCCGCAGTTTAACTATATATAGTTAGAATACAGTGCAAAGATAGTCAAAAAAACTGATGACACAAAGGAATCTGTTTAAAAATACAACTTGCCTACTTGTATCTTATGGTCACTCCACTCGTTTTCGATAAGTTGGTATGTGGAGGGGGTAAACCCTTTGCTATATAGGATGTAATCGATTTTCAACAGATTGCCATATCCCTGATAAGAACTTGAAAAAGGTTTTATACGGGATAAGTCGGTTAATTGTGTAGTAAAAAGTCGGTAAGGATAGCCACATCGGGTGTCATTGAAATCACCGCAAAGAATTACAGGGCTTGTACTGCGGTCAACGGCTTCGAAAAGTTCAAAGGCTTGCTGATTGCGCGAAACACTCTTATTTATCATCTTCACGGCATCGGGAGTAGAATCTTCAATGTCTTTCGTTCCCATGCTGGTGGTTTCAAGATGGATGTTAAAAAGGCGAATCTGTCGTTCTTCTACTTGCAGGTCAACCCGAAGTGCTTTGTTAAAGGATTTGGGATAATAGTATTCTCGGAGATTACTGATTGGGTATTTGCTTAATACTGCCAGGTTCAGAATCTCGTCTTCACGTGTGTTCTTGATGGTGTAAGGGTGGTTTGGAAAGGCCGCTTTGATACTGTCCCAAGGCATGAGTGTGTCGTGCGGACGTTCTTGTATGCAAATGATATCTGGCTTAAATTCATCGATAATCATGGATGATGCATGTAGAGTCTTGCTGCTTAACGAAAACTTGTCGGCATTCCAGCTAACAATAGTCAGAGGTGTCGGATGTTTTGTATTGGGCGTTGACTGGTTGCCCCAAAGTGGCAGATAGCCACGAAGCATCGGAAACAAAGCTATGATGACAACTATGAATGCGATGCGCCAACCGTTAAGTTTTTTGTACCATGCGCGATGGTGGTGATGGCGACGATGATGGCGGTGCCTGTGCTTTTTCCTAATCGTAAGCAAAAGGATGATATCAATGAGGAAAATGGGGATGCCTGCCAGCGAAATCAATATGAGGTTGCCGGCTATCGGAGCGGGTAACCAGGGGAGAACTGCCAAAGCGATTGACAGTAGGAGGAACACGACACGGATGATGATCATATGTTGGCATTATTAGCCAGCAGCTCTTCTAACTTGTCAAGTTGCCGACGCGTCAGTTTTAAATCCCGGATGAAGTCTTCGTAACGGTCGATATGGTGAAGATCAGTCCCTACATAATCGTAAAAATCTTCGTCAAGAAGCTGTTCTGCCAGTAATTTGGGGCGGCCGCCATAATAGCCGCTAAGTGACATGAGGTTGAGTTGGAATTCATAACCACGTTCGTGGAACGACCAGAGTTCGTCGTCTTCCATATACATGTATCGCTCCGGATGAGCTATGAGCGGACGGATTCCTTTGTTCCATATTCTCAACAGAATATTGTCTAAATCTGCAGGCCCGCTCATATAAGAGGTCTCAACGAGCAGATGATCCTTGCCCAGACGGAGTGGATCGGTGTTGAGGCGTTCCTCAAAATCTGCGTCCATCATATACTCTGAACCGAGATGCAATTTCAAAGCGCCACGATACTGTGCTTTGAGTTCTTGGAATCGACCTTGCAGTTTGTCCGCCGTGTTGTGCAAGCCTGACATCACATGAGGAGTAAGCCAAACCTCTGCAAATCCCAATTCTTGCATAAAGTCTAAAAGCTCAAGACTATGCTCCATGTCAGGAGAGCCGTCATCCACGCCAGGAAGCAGGTGGCTGTGGATGTCGGTTTTTCCGTTGAGTATTCCTGACTTCAGCAGGTTATGTCTGAATTTAATTCCAAACATTTAGCTCTTTTTGTTTTCGCTCTTCTTCTTGTGATGACGACGCTTTTTCTTGAACTTGAAGAGTTTTTTATACCACGGAGTATCCTCATCGGTATAGCCGTAACCATATCCATAACCGTAGCCATATCCGTAACCGTAACCATAGCCATATCCATAACCGTGGTGGTTAAGAATTGAACCGTTGAGGATAAGAGACATATTCTTCAACTTACCACTCTGATAAATTTTCTCCAAGTCTGGCAACATGCGGCGGTCGAGCTTTCCAACACGCACAATGAAGATGGTGAGGTCGGCAATGCGGTTGGTAATGGCTGCATCGGCAACTGCCCCATAAGGAACGTTATCAACAAAGATATAATCGTAGGTCTTTCGGAGTTCGGCAATCATGGCGTCGAGCTGCTCACTAAGCAACAGCTCTGCAGGGTTGGGAGCCACGGAGCCTGCGGGAATCACGTCAAGATTCTCGCACAGGCTGTTCTTCTGGATAATCTCATCGAGTGTGGCCTGACCGGCAAGGAATGTTGTCATACCCTTTGCCCGGTGGTGACGGGTACGGGCACTAAGCGTTCCCTTACGTATGTCGAGGTCGATGAGGATAACCTTTTTGCCCATCTGCGCAAAACTGGCAGCCAAGTTACTTGAAACGAAGGTCTTACCCGAGCCAGCACCAAACGAACTGAAGGTTACAACCTGCATGGTCTTGGTCTTTACGCGCATAAAGTCCATATTAGTACGGACAATACGGAAGGCCTCGGAAACCACGTCACGCCCATTGCTGAGCACAACAATCTCGTTGTTGTTCTTCTCGTCTTTCTTGTGGCTGCGCTTCGGAATCTCTCCAATGAATGGAACGCTTACGGCATCCTCAATGTCCTTGCGGCTCTTGATGCGCGTGTCGAAGAAGAGGATGAAGAGTAGAATAGCTGCAGGCAGAGCCAATCCGGCCATTACGCCTTTCGACATGACAGACTTCTCGCTCGGCGAAACGGGATTGTTAACGGGCTGAGCAGGTTGCAATACACGGGCATTGGTCTCGGTAGTAGCCATGCTGAGCGCATTCTCCTCGCGTTTGTTTAGCAAATAGAGGTATAGCTCTTCCTTGATGCGCTGCTGACGCTCGATGGAAAGCAACTGACGCTGCTGACTAGGTATGCGTGAAGCCCGGGCATTGGCTTGTCCGGCACGACTGGTGATGTCCTGTAGCTTGGCCTGCGTCGTAACATTCATGTTGTCGACTGACCGTACGATGCTCTGGCGCATCTGGGTTAGTGACTTGTTCAAGTCGCTGACAACAGGGTTCTTGTCGCTACTGCCTTCTAACAATTTATCGCGCTTCTGCAGAGTGGCATTGTATTGGTGAATCTGTGCCTCGATACTTGCGTCTGCAATGCCGGTACCTGTGGGAATCAGATCGCGGTCTTTTTGCGGGTCGGTAATATAGCTTTTGATGTATTGGCCCATCTTAGCCTGCATATAGAGGTCCTTGGCTTGCTGGGCATATTGCTCGCGCTGTCCCAGGGATGTTCCCATCTCATTGCCCAAATCCACCATGTTGTTGGATTGTTTGAAGCTCTGTAACTGAGACTCTACGCCTCCAAGTTCCTTGGCGATGATAACCAGACGATCGTTAATGAAGGTGGTGGTGTTAATGGCAGCTTGGTTCTTGTCCTTAACAGTTTCCTCATTATAGATGGTAATCAGCATGTTGAGCACATCTGCGGCACGCTCGGGAGATACGTCCTTGAGCGACATGTTGAGAATGGAAGAGGACTTAGAGTTGAAAGTGCTGGTTCGATCTGCTTCAGCCTGGAAAATGTTCAGACCTGTCAGGAGTTTTGCCGCCAGTTTGTTGACATCGAGTTTCAGTACCTTGATGGTACGGCCATACCAGTTCTCGTTGAAGAAAAGGGTCTTGGTAATCAGCATCTTACCCATAGGGGTCCGAAAGGTCTTACCGATAGTGGCACTTCGCTCTTCTGACTTACCAACAGAAAAGTTGGAAACCTCGACGGTCTTGTCGTCAATAACAGTGACATCAAGCGAGAACTCTTGTGTGTCGGTGGCATCAAGAAATGATACTTTCACAGGTGATTGGCTATACAGTTCCTTGACGCGCAGATAGTCCATCACCGAATAGCTGACCTCTGCATGCAGTCGCCAAATAGCATCGTGCATGAGCTGGGGTGACTGGAACTGCAGAATTTCGTTGGTGACATTCACTTGGTATGCGCCTTGAGCCAGTCGGTCCAAACCTGCCGCCTGTGCCTGGGTCTTTGCATCGCGAAACATTACAGCTGCAGAACTGGAATACTGATACTGTGTGGTGGAGAACTTGTACCAGGCTGCTCCACCAAAAATAGCCACAGATAACAGGAACCAATACCAATTGTTGAGCAGGTATTTGGCTATGTCAAGCGGATTGATATTTAAACCTTTATTCGACAGAGACTTGTCGGGCGACAAGTCTTTCTGTGCACTCATTTTTACCATGATTCAGTGTTCGCTTATTTTTTGATGAAGTAGAGAACCAATGTGGTAAGGGTTGTGACGGTAGACAGTGCCATTGTCCAATAACTCAACTTGCGCTGCGACTGAATGTCCGTCTTAAATGAGTTTGGCTCAACGTAGATAATGTCATTCTGTTGTAGGTAGTAGCCTGGTGACAGAAATACATCCTTTGAGCGCAGGTCTAAGTGCATAATACGACGTTTGTTACCATATTCGCGGATGATGGCGACACGGTC
This sequence comes from Prevotella sp., assembly GCA_016291595.1. Lineage (GTDB taxonomy): Bacteria > Bacteroidota > Bacteroidia > Bacteroidales > Bacteroidaceae > Prevotella. Next base: position 57,036 of record JAEEXN010000002.1, on the reverse strand, counting down.
AATCTTGGATGTCTCCTTCAAGTCTCCTGCCATAGCAATAGCCTCAAAGATGGTGATGCGGTCACCTGAGACATTGAACGTTCCGACATGTCCGACCTCACCCAATACCGAGAATTTGAAGTTCAGGAACTCAACTAATACCAACGGATCTTTCAGTAATTGCTGGTCGATAAGCTTGCTCTTAATAAGATTTGTCAGCTGGTTACGGGTCAGACCTTCAACGCGCAACTTACCCAAAATGGGGAAATCAATATCTCCGTTGATGTCCACCAGATAGCCAGGTCTGTCCTTTTCGTTTGCAATTCTTGTGCCGGCAATCGTGTTAATGGTGCCGTCTGCCCCAATAGAGTAACCGCCTGTTCCGGGAATATTGAAGGCCAGTGCAAGCTCTGGGTCTTTACTGTTGACTACAATGCTCAATTTGTCATCACGCTGAATGACAGCCTCGTACTTCTGGATAACGGGATACTCCTGAGTTTCTTCCATGTCGCGGAGATAGGTGATGTCCTTGTGGCTGACACATGATGTTATCGACAGCAATGCTACAGCTGCCAGACTTGCTAATTGGATATATTTTTTCATCATAGCTTTAATGATTTTTGTTATTTCTTTGGGTTTTGATTCAAACTCCTTGGTCTGTGCCCAAGGGTGAAACGGCTTTTACAGAAGAAGGAAGAAATAATTCTTTTTCATTCGATGGCCGTAAAAATATTTTACCTATCTCACTTTAATGGTGTGACAGGTTTCATATATCTATGACGCCAAATTTACCACTTTTCCACAATTCTGCCAACATTTTTTCCGTTTTTTTATTGTTTGCCTTCAAAGAAGGCGGTAAATAATCTTCGTATAGACGAACAAGGCAGGTGTGAATGCCCGTAATGTAGGGTGTACGGACATGAATGACAATATATAACAGGGTGTTAATCAGTCTGTAGATTGTTCAGTTTTGTTAATTATTTTCATAGAAATTAACTGCCCGCTATTAATGAATTAAGTATATAAATTAGGAGAAGTTTTATCTAATAATAGATGATAGATTGCTGATGCAATTTCAATTAATAGACATATTAAGGTTCAATTAATGACCAATTAGCTTGTAATCGATGATTAATTGAACACCAATTGATGCCTACTTAGACTTTAATTAATAGACGAATTCAAACTTAATTAATGGCTAATTAGGAAGACATGTCGCTGATTGGCATTAGAGCGGCAGTCTCCATAAAAAGAATAAAGCAGCAAATATTTCTATCTGCTGCTTTATTAAGTTATTACGTTAAACGAATTTACTCACTTTTACGCTCTGTGATGAAGAGAACTACACGGTTCCACTCATTCTTCAGGTCGTAAGGCTGAATGGTATCACCCTTATAGTCAATGCGTAGACGCTCGGGCTGTACGTTGAACTCATCAACAAGCATATTGTAAACAGCCGTTGCACGTTTCTCTGACAGCTTCAGGTTGTACTCCGGATAAGCTGTCTTGACATCAGCATAACCACAAATAATGAGGTTCTGGTCGGGATGGTTCTCAAGGAACTTAGCAACTTCAGCAATGTTCTTTTTCTGAAGCTTTGTGATGTTATATTTGTCGATTCTAAACGAAACAGTGGTCTGCAGAACGTCCAGATAACGATTCTCCTCACGAACCACGACACGTGGTTTGGCATTTGTCAGATCCTCACGCAGTTTGTTGATGTTACGGTTCAGGCGTGCAAGCTCCTCGTAATCAGTCCAGTTAATCTCCTTGAAGCGACGGTCTCCGTAGTGATCCTTGAAATGATAGATCAGGCCAAATATGGCAGAAGCATAGCCATCATAGTGGTCATCGTATATATTGCCGTTGTACTTATCATCAGCAGCATTCATGGCTAAGTCAAGGGCCAGGTCAAAGGCATTGCTCAGTTGATAGTTGAACTGCAAGCCAGCACGCATGCCAATAGAATTACGGCTGTCGGTACATACATCATAACTGCCACCGATGTTACGCCATTTCTCTACAATGTCATCAAATCCGAAAGTGTGGTTCAAGCCGAGGCCTAAGAAAGTGACTACATTAAAACGGCGACTCTCTTTGAACTGTGAGATGATATTGCTAAGGTTGAACAAAACATCTACGTGAGCAGAGATATTCTTGAAACCGTAAACACCATTGTCGTATAGTTTGGGATTATGGTCGATAGCTTCCTGATTAGCTCTACCGTTCTGGAAGTTGAACATACCCTGAATGCGGGCACCTACTGCCGGGGAGAAATACTTTCCTAAAGAAAGGCCGAAACTGGGGGCAATCACATCTTTAATATCGCGAGGACGAACATTCTCGCCCAGAGTAGCATTGGCACCAGCATGAAACCCTAAGAACCAGTTGTCCCAGAACTTATAGTGTTTCAGGCCTGAAATCGTATCTGCTTTGAGGTCAAACTGCTGAGTGGCAGCTGTCATTGGCAGGGCGCACAGCACTGTTACAATGATAATTGCTATTTTCTTCATTGTTCTCTAAGCTTTAAGTAATTATTCGTTGATTAACACAACTACGCATTTCTTATTCTTGTCAAGAGAAGCTACAACAGCAGGATTGCTCTCTACGAAGATGCGTCCGGCAGGAATGTTGTACTGGTTCACCAATACGTCGCGGATAGCCTGAGCGCGCTGCAAGAAGAGCTCATTGTTCTTGGAAGGCTCCTCGCTGTTCACAGTGATGTAAAGGTCGCCATCATTAGCCAACTTTTTCATTTCCTCAGCAGCTGTGAATACATTCACTTCCTGCAACTTGTCAATCTTAGCTGAGTTGTCATCAAAAGCGATGAAGGTGTTCACACGGCTTCCGTCAATGGTGTGCGTCTCGTAAACGACTCTGTTTCGGGCAGCGTTGAGGTCACCCTGCAGACGATTCACCTCAGAGTTCAGATTGTCGAACTTGTTGAGGTTGTAGCGGGCGAATGTAAACTGGCGTGAACCATCGTGATTCTTAAAACGATAAGTCAGACCAACGAGGATATTGATGTGGCCGTCCAACTTGTTGCTGTTAATCTGTCCATCGTAGTGGTCGTCCAGGAATGCGTTGGTGGCCTCAATATCAAGGTCACATTTCTCACCCAGACGGAACTTGGCCATTAAGCCTACACGACCACCCAGGAACTCCTGCTCCTTTGTGTCTACTCCGCGGGGGGCTGCATGGTCGCAGAATCCTTGCGTATATTCACAACCAACACCCAGCAAACCAATCAGATTGAAGCCGCGGCTCTCTTTGTAGCCACAGAACATGTTGGTCAGGTTGAACATACCGTCGAGGTAGCCGCCAATCGTATTCCAATTGTATTTGCCAGCGTTGTTGGCGCCAACTACGTCGCTGTTATTACCGAAGAAACCCTGAATGCGGGCACCAATAGATGGTGACATCCACTTACCAAGCTGAATGGCTCCCATGGGACGGAAACGCTTGATGATGTCATGCTCACTCTGCTTCGTACCCCAGTTGAAAAGGGTACCAGCCTCAATTCCAATGAACCAGTTGTCACCGAATTTTGTCTTGTTCAAGATCTTGCCATCAGATTCACTTTGGGTTTCATCAGTCCAATAAGTAGAATTTGAGCCACTTTGAACCTCACCCTGTGCAAAAGATGTGCAGGGGATGATGAAGGCGATCAGTAACAAAAGCCCTAGCTTTTTCATGTGCTTCATTATTCTTAAATAATTAGTTAATGTTTCTACAGTGATTTGAATTTACTTAAAGCAGTATAAACACAAAAGTTCGCTCAAATGTCTGCTCTCTTTTGAAGATTGTTTATCAGAATTTGAGTTATTAATTGCATTCTGATGCAAAAGTATATAATTTTTTTTAACCTAACAAATGTTTTTTGGAAAAATTGTCCTGTAAATTACATTTATTGTCATAAATCAGCTAGTATTCTGTTGCCTCTCCTTATTCTGCGGCTACTTGACGGTGTTGTTACTGGTCAAAATGGCTCATGTAGGAATAAAATTGAATCTTAAAATTTGTTATTTTTTATAATTTGCAGAACCGTTTATTAGAAAAATGATTAATTTTGCAATCCTTATTCTGGGGTTGACTGGATTTGACAGCAGGATGAGATGGTACGTAAGCACGCGGAGCCTCGTTGGCTAGCTCCTTAATCTGAGTGAACAAAAATTAATTGGCAACAATAAGTATGCTCTCGCTGCTTAATCGAAGCACAGTAGATTTTGAGCTTAATTCTCTTACCAGGTAGGAGAACGAGACATCGCTCCAAGGGTGTTGTTCCGAATCTGAGGGTCCAGCGGTGCAGTTAAATCGGAAATAGTCTGGCTATGCCTCGGTGGTTAGATGAAATTTTAGAGGATAAGGTTGTGGTTGGTGGTCCAGGTCTTGCCGCAACACGAAAATTAAAGGCTGGAATAAGCGTGTAGAAAACGTATGGTTTCCCTGTTTGGACGAGGGTTCGACTCCCTCCAGCTCCACTATGAGTATATATGAGAATAGCTGTGTCGTATTGTCGGCCCAGCTTTTTTTGTGTCCATGCGAGACCTAAAAGATTAAATAATGTAAAACATTTATGGTGTTGGGCGCATCTTTGCCAAATGATTATTATCTTTGCCATTAATTATACGAAAAACCTATAAATCATTGAATATGAAAAAGTTTTTTCTCTGTTTCTCCTTATTAACCGCATTAGCTGTATTTACGGCATGCGAGAAAGTGAATCTTGATGACTTGAGAGATGACGATACCGAGCAGGAGCAAGGTGTGAAACTGACTTTCAATGTAATGAAATTTGAACAGACCAGTTTCAATGACCCTACCTATGTGACGCGTGCCAATATCAACGAGTTGTGCAACAAGATAAATTTTGCCCTTTACGACAAGGATAATGCCAGGCTAAAGTATGTAAATCAGAAGTCGGAGGATAAGGATTTCGGAAAGATTTCTTTCAATGTTGAGACAGGTACATATAAGGTCGTCATTTTGGCCCATAGTTGTTCGGCAAATGCTACAACGACTAATGTTGAGAAGATTACTTTTCCGGACAATAAGGTTACAGATACCTTCTATTATTTTGCTGAAATACAGGTCGATAGCGATAAAAGCTACGACGTTCAGTTGAAACGTATCGTATCTAAGTTCAAGCTGGTGACAGACGACGATATTCCAGAGAATGTGAAGAAGTTCAAATTTTATTACACTGGCGGAAGCAGCACTCTCAATGGTCTGACAGGCTATGGTTGTGTGAACTCGAAGCAGACGGAAATACGCACAGTCAACTCTACAGCCAAAGGCCAGGAGTTCTCTGTCTATACTTTCCTGCACGCTGATGAGGGAACGTTGAAAATGACGGTAACAGCACTTGATGCCAGTGATATGGCTGTCAAAGAAATTCAATTCGAGAGTGTGCCAATGAAGCGGAATACCATATCACAATACAAAGGTTCGTTCTTCTCAGGAGGAGGGACATCGGGAGCATCCGTATTCTCTTTGAGTGCCGATGGCGCATGGGAAAACACCAACAACTATTCATATTAATTGCTTCATAAGTTAATCTTGCTGCATACAAACTTCAACAAGCTTATTGAGGCTGTGCTCTGTTAACACCTAACAGGCAGTTGTGACACTCATCTTTTTATTATTGATAAGGTGTTTTAGATTTTTTCAATCGTAAAGATTCTCTTTTTTCTTTTTTTTGTTTATTTTTGCAGGTGGTAGAACCAAAACAAAAATAAACCTTTTCGATTATGCGAATTCTTTTCATTGGAGGCACAGGAACCATCAGCAGTGCCATTACACGCCAACTGACCCGTACTGAACATGAGTTATGGCTGCTTAACCGTGGGACCCGACGTGATGAGGTTCCCGAAGGAGTCAGGCAGATTATGGCAGACATCAACGATGAGGCAGAGGTATCTCGCTTGCTGGGAGACATAAAGTTCGACTGTGTGTGCGAGTTCATCGGTTTTGTGCCTGAGCAGGTTGAGCGCGATTTCCGCTTGTTTGCCGGTCGCACACGGCAATACGTCTTTATTAGTTCCGCTTCTGCCTACCATAAGCCGGTACGCAATCATATCATCAGCGAGTCTACCACGCTAGCCAATCCTCATTGGCAGTATTCACGCGACAAGATTGCTTGCGAAGAACTGCTCATGCGCTACTATCGTGAACTGCAGTTTCCCGTTACCATTGTCCGTCCCAGTCACACCTATAGCGAGCGTAGTGTGCCGACAGGACTGCATGGTACGAAAGGTAGCTGGCAGGTGCTTAAGCGTATGCTCGATGGTAAGCCGGTTCTAGTACATGGAGATGGATCTTCCCTGTGGACGATGACTTGCAATGAGGACTTTGCCCGTGGTTTTATAGGACTGTTAGGTAATCCTCATGCCATTGGCGAGGCTTTCCAGATTATGTCCGATGAGTCGTTAACATGGAATCAGATCTACGAGACGATTGCCCATGCGCTGGGTGTACCTTATCAGCCTTATTATGTCTCATCCGCATTTCTTGCTGCCGTAGCGCCTGCGGAATACGATGTAGAGGGTAACTTGTTGGGCGACAAGGCGGTGACAGTAGTATTCGACTGCTCAAAACTTAAACGTGCCGTTCCTGGTTTCCAGGCGCAAATTCGTTTCGAGCAGGGGGTAAGACATACTCTTGATTATGTGCTCAGCCATCCTGAGTGTCAGCAGCCTGACCCTGAGTTCGACGAGTGGTGTGACCGTGTCATTGCCACCTTGGAGGAGGCAAGAATGAAGATTTAAGTACTGAATTGCCAGGCAATTAAATAATCACTGTATACCATTGGCATAAGGTTTTCACACATTCCCTAGATAAACGTGTTGAATACCTTCTTCCTTCGCTATTTCCCGTGCTTTTCTAAGTGTGGCCACAGGGGTAGGGGAAAGGTTGCCCATGCGGTATTGTGGGAAGAAGCGACTGAAGTGGAGTGGTACGTGTGACAACCCATTGCTTGTCATCCATCTGCACATATCCTGAATCATCTGCATGTTGTCGTTAACACCGGGGATTACCAGGTTGGTGAGCTCAATCCATATGCCGGCATCACGCATGGTTAGGATAGTGTCGAGCACGGGCTGCAAATGTCCGCCGCTGACCCGTTTGTATATGTCGTCGCTGAACGATTTCAGGTCGATATTTGCAGCGTCGAGAAAGGGCAGCAGGTCGCTCAGAGGTTCTCTACATACATATCCTGCCGTAACAAGAATATTCCACAATCCGTTCTTATGGGCCAACCGTGCTATATCTGTAATATACTCAATGTAGGTGAGCGGTTCTGTGTAGGTGTAGGCAATGCCTGGGCAACTGTGATCGAGGCAGATGTCTACTACTTCCTCGGCCGTGAGCCGTATGTGACGCACTTGCTGGGGCTTCGCTTGCGAGATTTCGTGGTTCTGACAGTTCAGGCACCTGAAGTTACATCCTGTGCAGGCAATCGACAGGCATTTCGTGCCGGGATGGAAATGGTAGAGTGGCTTTTTCTCTATAGGGTCGATGGCAATAGAGCATGGCTTTCCATACACATCGCTGACTAGTTTCCCCCCTTCATTACGCCGGCTGTGACAGATTCCTGTGCCACCGTCGGTGATGTGACAATGGTGCGGACAGAGCTGGCATTCCAGCACCCCGTTTTCCAGCGCTTGATAGTATCTGCATTCGTATGTTTCCATCAGAATACTATTGCCTCGTATACATACAGCTCGGCATCACGCCAGCCGTCCCAGCCCAGTCCGGCCTTGTCGCGTGAGCAATGCCCCACAAATTCCTCCTTCGTCCAGTTCACGTCGTCGGCTACCTGTGGAAGGAACGTACCGCTACGGCTGCCTTTCTTGATGTAGATGCCATGTCGGTGCAGTTCAAACTCATCCAGACTGTGGATGCGGCGCATGGGGGTGATGACCGATATCTCGATGTCGGTCTTGTCAAATTCATCACGTCGCAGCTCTGGGAAGCGTGGGTCTTCAAAGGCGGCTGCACGAGCCATTTTGAAGACTGTCTCATGTAGAGGTAGCGAGCCGCGCAACAGTCCGATGCATCCGCGAAGGCGTCCTTGTTGCGTCAGCGTGACAAAGGCACCGCATTTCTGCTTGAGTGCTGGGTGTTGTTCTGCGATAACAAAATGATCCATCTTTGTATCGTCGAATGCACTGACGATGCTTTGGCGTGCTATCTGTCTCAATGCCTGCCGCTCCTCTTCAGAGAGCGTGAAGCCGTTATTGTCGTCATTCATATCCGTGGCTTGTTTTTTCGTGTCCTCTTTCGTATTGCGTGTGATGGCAAACGCATGGTATCCCACCACACGCCGCCGGTTGTTACTGTCTATGTCACCCGAGTTTTGGTAGAGTAGGTGGTGGATATCATAGTGGTCATCAAGCATGAGCATGAGGGTGATGATGGCCAGTTCCCCACAAGCGCTCGTAGAAAGGTTTCTGATACCACTACGGCTATTGTTCTCAAGTGTGGAGATGAATGTGGTTACGTCGCCGCTTATGATAGCCTTGGCCGTCTTCGCATCCACCTTGCAGGCGTCTTCGTATGCTGGGTAATGCGAGAAGTCGCTGCTGATGACAAACAGGTTGTCGTCGTTGAAATAAGGACGTAGAACCTCCGCCATCCTGACTAGTTTCCTATAATCGTTGGTTGAGACGATGATGGGCACAATAGGCGGCACCTTTCCCATCCTCCGCTGTAGAAACGGCAGCTGCACTTCCAAGCAGTGCTCGCGGTCGTGTGCCTTCGGTTGGTAGCTGAACACGGTGTCGGCACTAATCAGTTGGCTCGCTGTTTCCACGTCCACCTCAACCTGTCCCAAAGGCGTGGCGTAGTAGTCTGCCTCGCAGTTCACCGATGCGCCGTCGAGCCACTCGTAGTGGCTGGGTCCAATCATAAAGATACGCTTGTAATGACGGGTTGTGTCCAGGGACATGTAGGCCGCAGCGGCCACGTTGCCCGAAAAGTAATGTCCTGCATGCGGCACAATGAGTGCAGCTACATTGCGTAGCTTCTCTTTGCCAGCATGGTTAGCCAGGAAACTGTCCACCTCGTGGCTCAGTAATCGCGCATCGTTCTCGTAGAATCGTCCTGCCTGTGTGGCTGGTCTAACCACGGGTGGCAGTATCTCAGTGTTGTTCGTTTTCATGTTCATTAGTATCATGATTAAAGCTGTACTAACCCATTTCGCAGGTGCAAGTATTAACAATAATACCGTCAGCGTCATATTCCTATCCTCCTCATAGTCAGTTTTCTTACCACCGTTGCAAATTCAGAAGGGACTTCTGCGTCTACTTTACGCTATTACAGCGGTTCGTGTAGAACTGCTTGAAGTCAGCCCACTTGTAATAAGGATAATTGTCGGTGGGTACAGGCAAACTCGCTTCGGCGCCATTGAGCAGGCATTTCACGAGTACGTCGTCAGTGCCCTTCTTGCCTTTATAGAATACTAACTGTATGTTTGAGGCTTTACATGTCTGCCAGTTTTGGTAGCAGTTCTTCACCTCATACGGATCCTCAGGATTACGGTCAGCGCCGTTGAGTCCCATCAGCACGGTCAGCGGCCCAATGTATGTGTCGTGTCCGAAACGCAGGTCGGCCACACGGTTGCTGGTCCCGTTTATCGCTTCCTCTGCCTTTCTCATAATATCCTGAAGGATGGGAATCGTCTCATACTGCGGTTCGAATACCCATGAGTAAGAGCCCAGGTTCGAGCCCTCCCATTGTGCTATCATCTCATCATCTGTGATAATGTTACCCATCATCCCTTCATGGCCAATGCTTGGCAGTGAGGTGTACAAGTTGATCAGATTGCTGCCGATGTGGTTCAGGTTGCCCGGCAGACCCTCGGTGCTGATAAAGACACGGTCGATAACTTTTTTGCGAAGCGAGTTGTCAGGCTTGAACTGACTGCGGTTCTTCTCGTAACGGGGTCTGACCTTCGGGAACTTGTGCTTGACCGGATTGCGCTCGTCGCTTGGCACCACACCGTCTATCGTGAAGCGTGATGACTGTTCGCGTATCTCTATCTTCGGGTTACACTGTACCAACTCCTGACAGAATGCTGACATGCTGAGCACGCAGCGGCCAACCAGTGATGAGATGGCCAGCACATTGCCGCCCTTTTTGAATACTTCCGGAAAGTTGTTATACATGATGCGGGCAATGCGCTGGTGCTGCTCCCAGCCCAGCTGGGTGAGCTCGCTCACGCCTATCGATAATTCCTCCTTGACAGCCATAAAATTCTTGTAAAAGGCTTCACCCTCTGCCGTGAGCTGGTTTTTCTTGTGGGCGGTGGTTAGCAGCGTATCCAGTTCCTTGTACAGCACATCGTTCCAATAATAACGCGAGCCGTGGCGGGCATAGTGACTGATGTAGAACGGCTTGTATCCGCGTGGTGCCTTGGTGAGCCGTGTCTCCTGGAAAGGGTAGGGGCAATCGTTGCCGTAGGCCTTCTTCGGATTTTCCCTCATTTGGCCCATAATGTCTCCTACCTGAGCCCCTGCCGTCATGGTCAGGAGCAGAAGCAATAGCGATAAGAAGAATTTCTTCATGGTTATAGTATTATTTATTATTATTTCCAGTCGTCCCTGTCGCCCGAGGACGGGAATGCTAGTGCAAAGATAATCATTTTCCTCAAAATATAGTGCCGTTTTGTCAGAAAAAACTATCACCTCACTTGAGATGCCGGCTCTTACTTCGGTTACGGTACGTTGGTACCGTGGCATTCTACTTAACAGCCCTTGCCGTTATATTCATGCGAAAGATTCCTAAAGCCAGTTTGTGGATGATAAGATGCTGATGATTAAGGTTTTAATTATGACTCTTATGTCCTATGTTCCTTCTGCGGAAGAGTTTTTCCTCGATAGACTGGAAGATAACGAACAGGCAGGGCACGATGAACAGCAGGGCTATAGTGCCGATGAACATACCGCCTATGGCACCCACTCCAAGCGAACGGTTGCCGTTGGCTCCCACTCCCGTGGCAAGTGCCAGTGGCAGCAGGCCGAAAACCATCGTGAGCGATGTCATGAGGATGGGACGCAGGCGCACGGCGGCCGCGTCGAGGGCAGCTGCGATGATGCCCATACCCTGGCGTCGTCGTGTTGAGGCATATTCGGTGAGTAGAATGGCTGTTTTTGAGAGCAGTCCGATGAGCATGATGAGTCCCGTCTGCATGTAAATATTGTTCTCTAATCCCCAAAGTCGGGCAAAGAGGAAACTTCCTACTAATCCGAAGGGGACACTCAAGATAACAGCCAAGGGGATGAGAAGACTCTCGTAGAGTGCACAGAGGATAAGGTAGATGAAGACAATGCAAATAACGAAGACGAGGGCTGTGGTATTCTGTGCTGAGGCTTCCTCGCGTGTCATACCTCCAAACTCGTAGCCATACCCCTCGGGGAGCACCTCTGCTGCTGTCTCGCGGATAGCCTGTATGGCCTGTCCACTACTGAAGCCATCGGCTGCCGTACCGCCTACGGAGATGGAGGGGAAAAGGTTGAAGCGCGCGAGCGTCTCACTGCCATAGATGCGTGTCAGCGTGAGGTATTGTCCGATAGGCGACATCTCCCCGGCTGCATTGCGTACAAAGATATTGTTGAGCGACTCTGTGTCGAGGCGGTATTCGGGCGATGCTTGTACCATGACACGGTAGAGTTTGGTAAAACGCACGAAGTTGGAGGCATAACTGCCGCCAATATAGCCGCTGAGGGCAGCCAATACATCGCTGGGCGATACGCCGCGTCGCTTGCAGAGTGCTGCGTCGACGTCGATACGATACTGTGGATACTTCATCGAGAAGTTTGTGAAAGCGCGACTGATCTCCGGTCGCTCGTTCAGGGCGCCAATAAGGCGGTTTGTATAGGCGAGGAGATCTTCAATGGTACCGCCGTGCTTATCCTGAATGTAAAGCTCAAAGCCGTTGATCCGTCCGAAGCCAGGCAGCATGTTCTGCGTGTTGACCTGTATTTTGGCATTGGCGATGTCGGCTGTGCGGCGGTATATCTCCTCGACAATGCTCTGCACGTCATCGCCCTTACTACTCCGCTCGTTCCATTTCTTCAGTTTGAGCGTGAAGTTACCGTTAGAAGACGATTGCTCGAAACTGTTGCTGGTACCGGCAATGAGTGAATAGATGCGTAACTGGGGTAAGTCCTTGATACGTGCTTCTACCTCTTTTAGAATGCCATAAGTCTGTTGCAGGCTACTTCCGGGCGACGCCTGTACGTTGATAAACACTGTGCCCATGTCCTCATTGGGTACAAGGCCGGTCTTTGTCGTGCGCATCATCCATCCCAATGCGACTATCGACACCAAAACAAGTCCCACTGCTAACCAGCGTCGGCGCAAGAGCATCGATACTGACTGCTTGTAATGGGCGATCAGCGATGTGAACATCGCATTGAACCTCATGTGGAACTTATCATGGAATCCCTTTGACTCCCCGACGTCGTGCGGTTGCATGATGAGGGCACAGAGGGCAGGGGAGAGCGTAAGAGCGTTGAAGAGCGATATACCAACGGCTATTGCCATAGTGAGTCCGAATTGGGTGTAAAAAGTACCTGTGACACCTCCGATGAAGCATACGGGTACAAATACGGCCATGAACACCAGTGTCGTGGTAACGAGGGCCGAAGTGATGTTGTGCATGGCAGCGACGGCAGCACCATAAGTTGGGGAGGGGAAATCTGGGTGGTTGGAGGACTGAGGGTTGTCAGACTGATCCATTTTTGCCTGTACAGCTTCGACCACCACGATGGCATCGTCAACCACCGTTCCGATGACTAGTACAAGCGCGAAGAGTGTCAGCATGTTCAGTGAGAAACCGATGGCATAGATGATGGCAAGCGTTCCCACCAACGACACGATAATGGCAATGGCGGGAATAATGGTGGCACGCCAGCTCTGCAAAAAGACAAACACGACAAAGATAACTAATAGCAGGGCTTCGAGGAGCGTCTTGATGACACTCTTAATGGAGGCATCAAGGAAGTCTTTCTTCGACTCGATGTCCTCGATAACGATGCCCGGCGGCAAAGACTGACGTATGTCATCGACCTCTCGGTCTATCTGTTTGATAATCTCGTTAGCATTGGAGCCGGCTACCTGGTTGATAGAGATGTTCACTCCCGGACTGCCGTTGGTCTCGCCGATAATGTTGTAGTTCTGCGAACCCAGTTCCACCTGAGCAATGTCGCCGATGCGCAGCACGTCTCCGTCGGGCAGCGAGCGTACAACAAGGTTCTCATAGTCTTTCTCCTCCTCGTAACGGCCACGGTATTTCAATACGTATTGGAAAGTGTTGGCACTCTCGGCGCCAAGTGTGCCTGTTGCCACCTCGACATTTTGTTCGTCGAGCACTCGTGTGATATCTGAGGGAATGAGTCCATAACGTGCCATCTTCAGCGGGTCGAGCCAGATGCGCATGGAATAGTCGGCGCCCATCACGTTCACCTCGCCAACACCGGGGATACGGCTCAGCCGAGGCTCAATATTGATTTTTGTGTAATTGGCTAAGAAGGCGCGGTCGAAGATACTGTCGGGACTATAGACGGCAATCTGCTTAATGTTCGAAGTCTGACGTTTACGTACGGTCAGTCCGCTCTTCACCACGTCGCTGGGCAGGCGCCCCTGTACGGTAGCGGCCCGGTTCTGCACGTTCACCATTGCCATGTTCGGGTCGGTGCCTTGCCGGAAAAAAATACCGATAGAGGCAGTGCCGTTGTTTGAGGCGTTCGACGACATATACATCATGCCCTCGACACCGTTGATGGCCTCCTCCAAAGGTACAACGACACTTTTCTGTACAGTCTCGGCATTGGCTCCGGTGTAACTGGCCATGATACGCACGGTGGGCGGCGCTATCTCGGGGAACTGCTCCAGTGCGAGACGGCTTAGTCCGATAATACCCAACAGCACCATCAGTACGGAGATAACTCCCGCAAGTATTGGCCGGTCTATAAATGTCCTGACGTTCATAACTCCTGCTTATTTCTTTCCTCTATTCTCACCTTTCCCCACTCTGTTATTACCACTTACATCAATTCCTTCCCTCAGTAGTCCCGCACCTTCAGCAATAATGGTGTCGCCCTCGTTGAGTCCTTCCTCCACGATATATTCCTTCCCATTGTTTTGGGGGAATAGTTTAACAGGTGTCGCCTTTGTCTTGCCACCGGTCACCCGATATACGAACGTGCGGTTCTGCAACTCGTAAGTTGCCTCTTGCGGGATGACAATACATTGTTGCTGATAGGTGGGTACAATGACCGTCGCACTGCCACCGTCGCGCAGCAGATGGTTGGGATTCTGGAAGGTGGCACGCAGCGTGACGGCTCCCGTTGAGGCGTCTACGGTTCCGCTTACGGCATCGATGTGTCCTTCAGTGCCGTAGTCAGCACCACTGGCCAGGTGAAGCCTCACCGCCGGTGCTTGCTTAATGAAGTCAGTGCTAGAACCGTAACGGCTGATGAGATCGATGGCGAAACGCTCTGTGACAGAGAAATATGCGTACATCTGACTGTCGTCGGCCACGGTTACCAGCGGCTCGCTAATATTGCTGCCGACAAGTGCCCCTACATGCCAGGGAATCATCGAGGCTACACCGTCGACGGGACTCTTCACCACGGTACACGATAGTTGCCAGCGCGCATTTTTCTCCTGCGCCCTGGCTTGTGCAAGGGCGGCCTCTGCCTCGAGTAGCGCATGGCGGCTGGTCTCGACACTGTAGTCGCTCACCACGCTTCCGTCCCTCAACTGCGACTCACTCTCGTATTTCATCCGTGCTGTTGCCAGCTTGGCCTCAGCGCTCTTACGGTTAGCAACAGCTACTTCTAAAGCTGCCCGATAAGGCACTTGATCGATAATGAAAAGAGCCTGACCGCGTCTGACGGCCTTGCCCTCACCCGTGCAGATACGGGTAATGTTGCCCGTCACCTGTGGACGTATCTCTACAATCTGCCGACCTGTCAGCCGGGCACTATACTGCTGCGTGAGCGTCATGTCCTTCCGGCTCACCACCATGGTCTTGTACTGCGCCGCATCGTGCGCCTTCTTCTTCTCTCCGCTGCACGACAAAGTCAGCAGATAGATTACAGAAATGAAGAAATAGTAAATATAGAATCTCTTTGTCATGTTTCAAGAGTTGCCTAGTTCATGTTGCAAATATACGAAAAAAATCTTCTTGTCGTTTCTTTTTCTTTTCGTTTTCAACAATTTTTTCTATCTTTGCAACAAACAAGTAATCAAGAGGATGATAGCGACGGGGATAATGCGTCTTCTAATCCTTGGTGAAGGCCGACACCGTCCTCCTGTCATTTATGAAAATAGTGTGATGGCAAGTAACGCAGATTTCGTACAGTACATTGCTGACCAGTGTTCGGGTGCTGGAGAGATAACAGTCAAGAAAATGTTTGGTGACTACGGCATCTATTGTAATGGTAAGATATTCGGTCTTATCTGTGATGATAGGTTTTACGTCAAGCCAACAGAGGCAGGCCGTTCCCTTCTTCGTGATGTAGAACTGCTTCCCCCTTACGATGGTGCCAAGGATTATTTTTACATTGCAGACGTGGATGACCGTGACTATCTGTCGTCATTGGTCAGCGAAACATGCAAAGCTCTCCCAGCCCCTAAGCAGAAAAAGAAATAGAGCAGCACACAGACGTGTATACTGCCCATAGCTCAGGGAGCCGGACTCAAGGAGAATGACAAGGGATTCTTGAGCCTCTTTAAGTGGGCAGAATGAAAAAGATCACAGCTTCTCCCGATATTTGTCATTCTGGTATTAGGGCTTGAGTTTTATGAATATCGAAGGCATCGCATTGATATCAAGAGGCTTCAAGTCTACCAGCTTGAGTTCCTTGACCATGTGAAGCGTTTCTTGTTTATATGTCTGAAAGTGTTCCGTAGTTAAGTGATGTTCGTAAGCCGCCTTGTTGCGATATATTTCCACAATACGAAACATATTCTCATTCTCATTCATTTGATTCGGAAAGATGCAAATTACACCTGACTCCTTCCTGACAGACTCAGCTCCCACATTCCTGGCGGCTTTCAAATAGTCCGTTAGATACTGAGGGTAAACTTCAATTTCCGCTATTCTTACCAACATGCGGTTCGCCTCAAGTAGCGGTTTGATTTCATGTTCGTATATGCTTCGTTCTACAATCCTGTAGTGTGGGCGATATGCCTTACGATAATCTGGAGAGTGGCTGATGGCGTATTTCCCGACGGCCAGTATGCTGTCAATAAAGGCACGGTCTTCAGGATAGTGTGGTAAATGGAGATTCATTTTGTCAACGATGTCAACAATGGTTTTCCATCTGTTTTTCCACGATTCTACGGAAGGGCGTTTGCCGTTAGCACTACGGATAAAGGCATCGAGCAACATTTCTTTTGTGATGAAACCCTCTAGAACAGTCCTGATGCTGATACGCACATAATTACCCTCTATACCGCAAGGCTCATCATACCAGGGCATAAGGTCGTCAATGCTGTTGGCTTGCAGTTCCTCATCCAGATAGGCTTTTACAAGCTGACGATCTGTCACCAAATGCTCTGCGCCCATATAGTCTTGAAAACAAGATTTGTAGATGTCCAGCAAGCGAGATTTAGGATAAACCTCCAACTGTCTGTTTACAAATCCCTGTATGTCCTGAGCCTGAACAAACACACCGTACATCATGCAGATTACAAATATGAGATTTTTCTTCATTTTTTCGAAAACACCTATAGTGTATATTTTCCTGCTGCAAATATACTGAAAATCCATTTTTTTCACGCTCGAAGAAACAAACATTTTTTTCATTCTCCCTTAATCAGAAATCTTGCACCTTTGGATGTGCTGAAGATTCTCCATCTCGGAAAGCAAATAAAAGAACAGGTTTTTCCTTTATGTTTTCTGAGACTTTTCTGTTTCTGTCGTTTGATTGAATTAATGTGAATGAGTCCAGTCTTTTATTCTCGCCAATGCTTCTTTTGTACTTTCATGACTGCCAAAAGCGGTAAGGCGTACATAACCCTCGCCGGAAGGACCGAAACCGACGCCTGGGGTACAGACTACGTTAGCGCCATAGAGCAATTCCTCGAAAAACTGCCATGAAGTCGTTCCATTGGGTGTCCTCAGCCAGAGGTAGGGTGCGTTCTCTCCACCATATACTTCATAGCCAAGGTCGCGCAGGGTGTCTAACATCAGGCGTGCGTTCGACATATAGTAATCGATGGTAGTCTGTACCTGCTGCCTGCCCTCAGGAGTATAGATGGCCTCTGCCGCACGCTGGCTTATATAACTGGCACCATTAAACTTAGTGCACTGGCGGCGATTCCATAAATGGTTTACGGAGATACGCTCTCCTTCGAAAGTAGATACTGTTAAGTCTTTAGGAACAATTGTGTAACCGCAGCGAACGCCAGTAAAACCTGCGGTCTTAGAATATGAATGGAATTCGATGGCACATTTTCTGGCACCACGGATTTCATAGATACTGCGGGGAATGTCCGGGTCGCGAATGTAGGCCTGATAGGCAGCATCATAAAGGATAAGTGCATCGTTTTTCAGCGCGTAGTTAACCCATTTACGCAATTCTTGTTTTGAGATGACCGTACCTGTCGGATTATTAGGGTAACATAGGTAAATGACGTCCATATGGCGGTTTTTGGGAATCTCTGGCACAAAACCGTTCTCGGCTGTACAGGGAATATAGCGTACGTTTGTCCATCTTCCATCACGAAAAGTGCCACAACGACCAATCATCACGTTAGAGTCGATATACACGGGATAAATAGGATCGGTCACGCCGATGAAGTTATCCCAGTGTAACAGTTCCTGAATATTGCCTGTATCACTTTTAGCACCGTCGTTAATGAACACTTCGTCGATGTCAAGGTGAATACCACGCGGCAGGAAGTCGTTTTTGAGGATTGCCTCGCGCAGAAAAGGGTAGCCTTGTTCCGGTCCGTAGCCGTGGAATCCTTCTGTAGTAGCCAACTCTTCCGTCGCTTTGTGCATGGCTTTGATAACCGCAGGACACAGCGGTTGGGTAACGTCGCCAATGCCGAGTGAGATAACATCCGCTTTCGGATGCATCACTTTGAAGGCATTCACCTTCTTTGCAATATCAGCGAATAGGTAATTGCTTTGCAAGTTTAAAAAATGAATGTTTACTAAAGCCATAATGCAAGTGTTGTTACTGTTTGCCTAATCCATAATAGATGCCTCTCCGTCAAAAACGAATTCTGCAGGCCCCGTCATATATACATGATTGTCGGTTTCATGCCACTTGACACAGAGTGTTCCGCCATCCATGACGATTTGAGATTTCCTGCCAGCACGACCCGTAAGCGCTGCTGCCACTGCCGTTGCACAGGCACCCGTACCGCAAGCCATAGTGATTCCACTGCCTCGTTCCCATACGCGGGTGCGGATGCTGCCATCTTTCTCTACATGAGCGAACTCAATATTGCAGCGTTGTGGAAAGGCTGGGTGATGCTCCAAGACTATACCTCTTTCATCTGCCTGATCCACGTTGTCCGTGAAGATGACGTAATGAGGATTGCCCATCGATACAAATGTACCTTCACTTAAACCGAAAGACGTAACGAACTGTTCCTCATTGATTAAAGATGGCTCAAGCATGTCTACCGTTACCTCCTCAACGATACCGTCTTTCACATTTAAGTTCAGTGTCTTAATACCTGAAAGCGTATGCAAACGGATGGTGGTCTTGGTTGTCAATCCGCGCTCAAAAAGGTATTTTCCGATACACCTGGAAGCATTGCCGCACATCATGGCTTCACTGCCATCTGCATTGAAGATGCGCATGCTGAAATCTGCCTCTGGAGTCGGTGAATAACCTATCAACACGAGTCCGTCGGAACCGATGCCTTTGTGGCGGTCACTCCAAAGAATGGCTGTCTCTGAAGGGTTGGGTATCTCGTGGAGCATCGTGTTGATGTAAATGTAGTCGTTGCCAGCTCCATGCATTTTGGTGAAGGGAATCTTTTTCATTTTATCAAAGAAATCGCTTATTTTTGTGTGGGCTGTCTATAGCTGATCATCGCCTATATTATGAGGCGTTTTTTATTTTGGGTGTAAAATTAATATATCGTGGCTGAAACACAAAACTTTCACATACTTTTTCTTTTAGTTTTTGTTTGTTCTTACATTTTGCTTTCTAAACCTACATTTCTTTTGCAATTTGTAAATTCTTTTATCCATCTGCATCCTCCAATTTTTACAGATTGGCACAATCGTCCGATTTAGAGTTACTCATCAATTATGAGGCAAGTGAATATGAATGGTGATTGTTCTTGTGGAATAGCCCTCTATAGTGAGAGAAGGCTGTTCTATCAAGGCAAACAACAAATGTTATTTGATCTTTTCTAATACAATGTAAGTTGAAAGTTGCAAGTAAGAGAATTATCATCATTGTTCTTGATATTCCCTGCAATCATATTAGATTTAAATAAGGTAGTACAAGTCGGTATAAGTATAGTTACAAAAAAACAATCCCTGCTTGGAAACATCCTCTTCGCTTGTGAATGCCTGTCTCTTCTATTATGAAAGAACGATTTTCTAATCTGATTGAAAAATACGAATAAGTGAGCAATAATCAAAATGTATTTTAGTTTTAAGGTTTAAACGAGTTTAATAAAATGTCAGTATAGTTTAAGCGAGTTTAAATTCTGTGCCAGTTTGACTTCCACGATTGTCATTCTGGCACGGATTCTTTCAGTAGGCATGTACTTTGCTTCACTGTTAGTGAAAGCTGAAGCGAAAGGCCACGGGTAGGCGAGCCTGCTCGGGAATGAGCCGAGGCGATCAAGAATATACGTTAAACAAAAAAGTATAATTAGGAGGTAAAAGTTATGTTGAACGGATTAATTAAAAGCAACGGTTGGTTCCCAACAATGTTTGATGATTTCTTTAACACTGATTTTATGCCTCGTGCCAACAGTACAGCACCCGCAGTCAATGTCAAGGAGAGTGAGGAGGCCTACACGATGGAACTTGCAGCTCCAGGCATCAAGAAAGAATATTGCCGCGTACGCATCAACGACGAGGGCAACCTCACCATCGCCATTGAGAACAAACAGGAACACAAGCATGAGGACAAACACCATCACTATCTACGCCGCGAGTTCAGCTACTCAAACTACGAGCAGAACTATGTGCTGCCAGACGATGTGGTGAAAGACCAGATTTCCGCCAAGGTCGAGGACGGCATCCTGACTATCACCATGCCGAAGACCGCTCCGAAGGAGAAGGTCACCAAGGCCATTGAGGTCTCATAAGAAAAAGATGGCTCAAATAACTAATCAAAGTCCGACCTGCAATATGCAAGCCGGGCTTTTTTTATAACAATGACACTATTTCCACTTCCATTCCCATTGAGACGGAGGCGTAACCATGAGTTACTAAGTCATATTAGGATAATCAGCTATTCCTGTAAATTATAATAATTCTGATTGTCGCAACACTCAGAATACACGTCTGAATGTCATGCTTAATCATTAATAAGTCTTGAAAGTTAGCAATTTACATATCTATTGGATAATATGCAAGTCTTATTTTGGTAGTTTCACTTTTGGATATGGTTCCCATTCTTCGAAAAAAAAGGCGCAAAATGCTTTAGAATTAATGTATAAGTCGATTTCTTGGTATGGTGTAATACTGTAATTGCTTAATAATCAGTTGCTTGTGCTTGATTTTTATCTGACTATGCCTGATTGGTTTTTGCGCCATTATTCTCTGTTTTGACACAAAACCACCAGAATTTAAGTTAAAATTAAATATATTACTTGGCTTAAAAGTAAAAAGAAAAAGCCTCGTAAGTTATTGACTTACAAGACTTCTAAAGGGTGCCCGGTGGGACTCGAACCCACGACATTCAGAACCACAATCTGACGCTCTAACCAACTGAACTACGGGCACCATGTGCGCTTCTTTTTCTAAAGCGAGTGCAAAGGTACGGGAATTATTTGAGAAAACCAAATAATTCCCGCTTTTTTTTCTTATTTATTTCTTTGCGGGTGCAGCAGGAGCTGTCTCCTTAGCAGGTGCGGCCTGCTTTGCGTCGTTGGCAGGAGCTGCTTCCTGCTTGGTCTGGCTGGCACCAAATCCAGGAAGATTGTTAGGATTGGTTGTACTCTGCTCTGTGGCAATATTCTCAAGAACGCTCTGCTCTTGTGTTCCTGCTGTAGGAGCTACATAAGCACAAATGACGCTGAGGACTACCATTGCTGCAGCAAGACCCCATGTTGCCTTCTCGATGAAGTCGGTAGTCTTGCGGACACCCATAATCTGATTTGATGAGGCGAAGTTGGATGAGAGACCGCCTCCTTTAGACTCTTGAATGAGCACGATGCCTATCATAAGCAGTGCTGCGATTACAATTAAAAATACAAATACTGTGTACATTTTGTTGTTTATTGTTTGTTATTATTTATTATCAATTTTTCCAAAAATCGAATTTGGTCTGCAAAGTAAGCATTTTTTTTTGGATAATTCAAATTTAATCGCTTAATAATTTCTAAAGCCTTTGAATATCGGCCTTGTTTGATGTAAATTTGGGCTAAAGTCTCCGTAAAATACTCTTCCTCGCTGTCTTTTTGACCTAATTCGGCATTTATGTCAATGTTTGGCAGATACTCGGGAGTTTCTTTCAGTTCGATTCTTCCACTCTCGTGATTGATGAATTTGTCGATGAGGTCTTGTCCTTTCATCAAAGGTGCTTCTTCTGTTGTCTCGTTTTCGTTTTCTACCTCCAGCAGATATGAAACGTAATCAACGGCAGCGTCGGCAGGTGTTGGCTTTCGTTTGGGGCTCTCCATCTCATCTGCGTCGGCAGGCAAAGAGTCGAGGAAACTGTCGATAAGGGCAACCGTACGCGACTCTCCCTGTGCAGGTTTCGATTTCTGCTTTTCTGCGGTTGATGTCTGGCGCAGTTTATAGTGTGCAGCCTCTATCATCTGGAAAATGACATTTCTGTCGGTGATGTAGATGGCTGCGCGCCGCAGTTCATCATCGAAAGCAGGGTCATGGAGCAGGTATAAGTTTTGCAGCAGTAACAGCCGTGCCGTCTGATAATATGGGTATAGCGCCAACAGGGAACGCAACTCATAGAGTGTTTCCTTGTCGAGTAGTTCGGGATGTTTAATCAGATGGCTCAGTTCCATAATTAATATCTAGTTACCAGTTGGCTACGGTTGCGTTGAATATCTGGTCGACAATATCCTTAACCATTTGTGTTACGAGTTCTTCCTGGACGCTGTTGAGCGACTGTGTGGTCTCGTAGCTTGTGTTGGCTGTGAACTGTTGTTCGAAATCCTGCTTGTGGTCCACATTATTGGTGAAGCGCACATTAACGGTCATCGACAACTCTGTTTGGGCAGAATAACCCTCGCTAGATACAGACTTATTGCGTTGTTCGTACCGAGTAATCTCTCCCTCGATCTTCAGGTCGCCGTTGCGTCGCACTTGAGTTAGCCTTGTGTGATCAGCAAACTGGTCTTTCAGGCGGTTGTTGAAGATGCTGGCCATGGGTCCCCAAACGTAATTTGCGCGGATAGGGAAGTCAGCAATCGTGATGGTCTTCGTCTTGGTATAGTCAATGCTGGCTCCATTAAAAGAATAATGGGGCACACATCCTACAGCCATGAAAGTAATCATAACCGTCAGGCAGAAGCGCTTGATGTTATTTATCGAGACCATATTGTTTGATTTTTCGGTATAACGTACGATCGGAGATTCCCAGTTCTGCTGCAGCCTTTTTCCGGTTTCCGCCATTGCGTTCGAGTGCTTTTTCAATCATCTGCCTTCCTATATCGCTAAGGTTCAGGGTCTCAGCGTCTGTTACTTCCTCAGCAATGGCCTCCTCGATGTTTGACTCATGACGACGAGTGGTGATAGAAGGGAGATTTTCTGCTTCGATGGTTGATATCGATTTGGTGAACCCGGTGGCACCATTTAAGTCGCGCACCTCTTCCATTTGCTTTCTCAAACTGGTTAGGTCACGACGCAGATTGTCGACGTTACCTCTCAGTTCGTAGAGTATCTTATATAGTAGCTCGCGCTCGCTTTCATAAGAGTGAGAACTGGCCGGTCCGACAGTGGCCAGTTGCATGCTCTCAGGATCTTGTGGAATGAACTGCCTCAAGGCCTGAGCGGTTATCTCGCGTTCAGGACTCAGTATCGACATCTGCTCGGTGATGTTCTTCAGTTGTCTCACGTTCCCCGGCCATTTATAGCTAAGCATCAGTTGCTTGGCCTCTTCGGTCAGCGTGATTTTAGGTAGTCTGTATTTCTCTGCCATCTGCATGGCGAAGAGACGAAAGAGCAAAAGAACATCGTTTCCGCGCTCGCGCAGGGGCGGCATCTTAATGGGAATGGTGTTCAAACGGTAATATAAGTCCTCACGAAAACGGCCTTCGCTGATAGCTTTCTGCAGGTTTACATTGGTTGCAGCCACGATGCGCACGTCAGTTTTCATAACCTTGGTTCCTCCCACGCGGATGTATTCACCCGTTTCGAGCACTCTGAGCAGACGCGCCTGTGTGGCCAAAGGCAGTTCTCCTACCTCGTCGAGGAAAAGAGTTCCCTTGTTGGCTATACCGAAATAACCCTCGCTCTCGCCGATGGCACCGGTAAACGAGCCTTTTTCGTGACCGAATAGTTCGCTGTCAATAGTGCCCTGAGGTATGGAGCCGCAGTTGATGGCAAAGTATTTCTCGCGTTTACGAGGCGAATTGTCGTGAATGACGCGCGGAATGATTTCTTTTCCTGCACCGCTTTCACCGACAATCAGCACAGAAAGGTCAGTCGGTGCCACCTGCAAGGCAACATCGAGAGCTCTGTTCAATCCGTCACTATTACCGACGATATTATAGCGTTGCTTGATTTTCTGAAGTTCCGTTGTATTCATTTAGCTGACAAAATTACTTATTTAATTTGATATAGCTGCAATTTTGGCAGTTTTTTTATTTCTTTTTGTCGATTTTAATCAATAGCAAACCAATTCCCGTCCAGATAAGTTCGCGTAGACGGACAATTAATGCCACGAAGATTCCTGCGCTGGCAGTCATACCCAATCCGTTCACCGACATCAGGAATCCTCCTTCCCGGCCGCCTAACTGAAGCGGCATAAAAAACAGCATGTTGGCAAACAGCGATGTAAAGGCCAGAATGAGAATACATTGCAAGTAGTTGACGCTGGGCATGATAACGAGTAGTATGAAGAATATCTCGAGTGCTGAGAAAATACGGCACAATAGTTCGAGCAATACAGCCGAAATGAAAGTCTTCGGGTTCTGCTTATGCAGGGCGGCTATCTGCCGGTCGATGGTGTCGAGTTGCTCACGGTGTTGCTCGATGAAAGGCTTTGCCCAACGCTTGATAAATGGCAGATGGCGCAGCAGATTCATGGCACGAATAGCTAATCCTTTGCGATATCCGGCAATGAAGAACCAAATTCCCAGTACACAAAACGCGCCCGTAGCAGTGAGCAGGATGCTCATGAAGAAACTTACATGCTGTGTAAATATATATAGGAATATAGCGAGGAACCAGAACCAGAAGTGGCTGAAGATATGAGTCATGGCATAAAGGATAACAGATGACGAAGCCCGTTCTGTTCCAATCTTTGGAGCAAGTTCCATAATGCGATATGGCTCACCGCCCATCAGCCCGCCGGGAGTGGCGTAGTTCAGCGCAAATCCAGATATAGTGATTTTGTAAAGCCACCAGAACGAGAAGGGTGTCGGCTGCTGTTGAGACGGCAAAGCCTGCTCTTGTTTCTCCGTAAGGGTGTGTTCCTGATGGGTTGTCGAGTTGACAGGAGGCACCTGACTGCGGATGATGATGTACCATGCGGAAGTATTGAAAATGTAGAGAACGCCCCACAATGCTACCACGGCAAAAAACCAGTAGCCCGCGTGTCGAAGACCTCTCCACACTTCCCCAAAGTCAAGTTGGGTGATCATGACAACCAACAAGACGATACCGAAGATAAAGAAACCGTTCTGGTATTTCTTCTTCATTCAGTCTTTCGTTTATTCTCAGTAGTTGCTGGATTGAACTTAGGAACGGCAAACCTTACTTTCTCGCCCTCATCACGCTTTTCGTGATAGAGTTTTTTCAAGGGGTTGGCCAGTGGCAAGTCGTAGTCTGCACGGTTTCGGAAAATATCTATGGCAGCGAAGATTGCATGACGGAACGAAGTCTCGTCGGCAATTCCCTTACCTGCGATATCGAAAGCTGTGCCGTGGTCGGGCGAAGTGCGAACGATGGGCAATCCTGCCGTGAAGTTAACACCTTCGTCGCCTACAATTGTCTTAAACGGAGCCAGTCCTTGGTCGTGATACATAGCCAATACGCCGTCAAACGAGGTATACATACCTGTCCCGAAGAATCCGTCAGCAGGGTAGGGACCATAAGCGTTAATACCGTCATCGGCCAGTTGGTTGATTGCCGGTATGATGATTTCCTGCTCTTCCTTACCCAGTACGCCCTCGTCTCCGGC
Source organism: Prevotella sp. (assembly GCA_016291595.1). Classification (GTDB taxonomy): domain Bacteria; phylum Bacteroidota; class Bacteroidia; order Bacteroidales; family Bacteroidaceae; genus Prevotella. The sequence goes on along the minus strand of JAEEXN010000002.1, from coordinate 31,525 downwards.
ATGAGGATTCAGTGAGAGCACGGCCAGACGAGGTTTTGAGATACGCAGGTCGCGGCGCAGTGCCTGGTGGAATATGTTTGCCTTTTCTATGATTTTCTCCTTAGTGATTGCCTGAGCTACGTCCTTGATAGGCAAGTGAGTGGTAACAAGTCCTACTCTCAGGTAATCATTCATCATGATCATCAGAGCCTTTTGTCCATCTCCCACGCGGTCTTCCAAGTATTCTGTATGTCCGCAGAACTTGAAATTCTCATTTTGGATATTGTATTTGTTGATAGGAGCAGTTACCAACACATCGAAAAGTCCTTTCTTATAATCAATCATGGCGCGCTCTAAGGCTTTGAGGGCAGCAGTTCCTGCTTCTTTCGAGGATGCTCCAATCTCCACCTTTACCTCTTCATCGAAGGTGGTAAGCAGGTTCACCCGATCCTGACGGGCGTCCTCAGCTTTGTTAATGATAGAGAATGTCGTGTCGAGATTGAGCATCTTACGGTGATAGGCAGCCACTTTGGGCGAGCCGTAGATGATAGGCGTACACAATTCCAGCATCTCGGGTGCGGCGAACGTTTTGAAGATGACTTCATATCCTACACCGTTGGTATCTCCGTGCGTGATGGCCACGCGTATTTTTCTGTCTTCCATTATATAATTGATAATTATTCTTTATTTCTCATCAACAATCAGCAGCCATAGGTCAAACAACCCCTTCCATTTTGGCCGTCGTCAACAGACCGCATGCAGCAAAGATGTCTTGTCCACGGCTGGCTCGGATGGTCGTGAACACCCCATGGGCGGTCAGATAGTCGCGTAGGACCTCCATGCGTTTCTCGTCGGATGCAGGTAGATTGACCGACGGAATCTCGTGGAATCGGATCAGGTTGACGCGGCATTCCAGTCCTTGTAGCAACTTGATAATCTCACGTGCATAGACGGTTGAGTCGTTCAATCCGCCAAAGCAGATATACTCAAACGAACACCGACGCTGGTGGGTGAAATCGTATTGTTTCAGTAGTGCCACAACATCCTCAATGCTCATGCCTCGTTCGGCGGGCATCAGCTGTGCACGTTGTTCGTGAATGGGGGAGTGCATGCTGATTGCCACATGGCATTCGCTCTCGTCAAGAAAACGCTTGAGTTTGTTCTTTACGCCCACACTGCTCACTGTGATGCGCTTCGGGCTCCATGCATAAGCATAGTCGGCAGTCAGTATCTCAGTAGCTTTGAGCACGTTGTCAAGGTTGTCCATGGGCTCTCCTTGCCCCATGAACACGATATTGGTCAGCCGTTCGCGCTCGGGCAGGGCGTATACCTGATTCAGAATGTCGCGTGCGGACAGGTTTCCGTGGAATCCCTGCTTGCCCGTCTGACAGAACAGGCAATTCATCTTGCATCCCACCTGACATGAGACACACAGTGTGGCGCGGTCATTATCAGGGATGAAAACAGTTTCCACAAACTGGCTGGGTTGTTGCTCGTGGTTAGATGAACAGCCAACAGGAAACAGATATTTGACAGTACCGTCTTTTGAGCGCTGACAGTCCACCGGCTCCATGAGTCCTATCTCGTAAGTTTCCTTGAGTCTTTCGCGGTTGGCTTTCGAGATATTGGTCATCTCGTCGATGCTGCGTACATGCTGGGTGTAAAGCCATTTCGCCATTTGCCCGCCGGTAAAAGCAGGCATTCCCAGTTCTTTCGCAACATCTTTCAGTTCTGTTAGCGTGAGACCCAATAGTGGCTTCTTTTCGCTTTCCATTGTTTCAATATGGCTATTTGGGTGCAAAGTTACAAAAAAACGAGAGCAGAACAAAAAAAGTTCACTTGTTTTTTATGCCGAGAGTATTGTTAAGTTCGCCACGTAGTGGCAAAGTTACGAAAAATCGAGAGAAAAGTCAGATTAATTTAAGCTTTTCCGAGACGGAGTAACTCCGGTAAAGTCAAAGTTACCAAATTTCTGATGAGGTGAGAAAGAACGAAACTTGTTTCTTTCTTCGACTGTGAAAAAAAATGGGGCAAGACGAAGTAATCTGAGAAAGAACGATTGATTAGAAGGAAAGAGATTAGAATGATAAAGAAAAACCCTGGGCGTGTGCCTTCTTGTTCTTATCATTCTAATTCCTTTCCTAACTCAGCTATTGGCTATGGGAAAGATGCTATTTCATCCTTTTTCCTGAATGGCCTTGCCGGATCCCCAGGCATCGCCCACTTTTTCGCCCACCACGCGGTAGGTGTTCTTCGAGGAGTCGAAGATAACGGGCTGCAGTTTGCCAAGGTCAATCTTGCCCTCTGCATCGAGGATGCTCTCGTCGGCACTCATGTTGATTACCTCGCCCACAACACGGGCTCCGCCATTGCCGTCCTCGTCCATCTTTACAACCTTACACTCCAGCGTCAGCTTGTATTCGTTTACGATGGGCGCGTCTACATTCGGGCTCTTAGTTACCGTGAATCCGGCTTTCTTTACCTTGTCGGGCACGTCGTTAGCTGATACAATGCCGAAATAATCGCTTTGCACAATGTCGCCCTTTGTGGCAAAACTTACCGTAAAGGCCTTTTTTAGTCGGATGTTCTCTGTAGTCTTATGAGCGGAGAGGTTAAAACAGATATGCTTCGGACCGCATTGTCCTCCCCATGCGGCCATCATCACGTCGGGATTCTCGTTCTCGTCGTAAGTGGCAATCATGATGGCAGGTAGTGGAGTGATTACCGCCTGGTCGTTGAAGTTCTTGCGACCCTCCACGTTCTTCACTTCCACCTTCTCCTCTTGTGGGTTCTCGTTCACGTTGGCGTCGTTCTTTTGTCCGCCATTGTTGGCGCAAGAGCCCATCACGAGGGCTCCTGCCAGCAGCACTGCTGCCATGTTCAATTGTCTTTTCATGTTTATATGATAACTCTAAATTTTTTTTATCTCTAACTCCTAACTTATAATCTCTAGCTCCTGATAAAGTGCATAGGTTCCCATGGCTCCCGGTCAGGCCATAAGGGCTGCCCTTCAGCGTGTGTTTTCTTTAACAGGAACGCCATGTTGTCGGCCAGTGTGCGCATGGTCTGCATGCCCTCAGTGTCGAGAGCAGCCTCGCCTTCGGCCCGTCCGTACACAATGTTCCAGTATTGCGAAGTAACCACTGGCATGTTCATCATCATAAACGGCATATTCATTGTCTGAAAAGCCGCCGTCGCACCACCTCTGCGGCATACGCATACCGCTGCGGCAGGCTTGTTCTTTACCACTGCACCGGCCGAATAGAACAGTCGCTGGATGAGCGACAACACTCCACCGTTGGGCTGGCCGTAATACACGGGCGATCCCACCACCAATGCGTCGGCACTGGCCATCTTCTCTGCCACTCGGTTGCAAATGTCGTCGTCGAACACACAGCGGCCCAGCCCCTTCTCGCTACACTGGTTGCAGGCAATGCAGCTGCGTATGGGTTTGGCACCAATGCTCACAATCTCGGTCTCAATGCCGTTTTTCTCCAACTGTCGGGCGGCCTCGCTGAGTGCCGTAAATGTATTCCCCTTCTTCCGGGGACTTCCGTTGATGAGTAAAACCTTCATGTCCTCTTTAGTTTTTAGTTGTTTCTTGTTTGTTCGTTACTGTTTTCCGTTTGCAAATATACACAATTTTCAGCAAATGAGCAAGCAACTAACAGAGAATAATTCTGACCTCAAAACAGTGTCGTTCAAACAATTGGGTTTTACATAGTCAAGCCCGAAAACATGGGCTCGCGCACACACGAATGAAGCAAAACTATCAGCCATCACTAAATCCGCAGAAACACTTGTGCGTAAAGATTATACGCTTGGTGATGGCAGACGGCTGGTGAATCACTGGTGGTCGTTTTCTTTCATATCATTTCATGTATAGTTGGGGGAGTATACAAACAATGTTGCGATTGATGCCCGATTAAGTTGCAATTGGCCATTAATTACATCGCGATTAATCATCAATTACACTCTAATTAGGCATCAATCAGGGGATAAGTAGTCGGTTACTTACAGCGTGATTGATGCCTGATTAAACCTTAATTGATGTACTAATTGCATGTTGCTCATTCTTATCCTTTTATGAGGCTTCTCGTTCTGCCGTCACCAACTATAAACCGCTCATTCACAGGAAATTCCAACGACTTGGTGATGCCAAATATGTTGCACAATCTCGGTGCGTGCGCGATGGAGAAATTCCGTACTTTGGCTTCGCCGAAGGTACTGGCGCTCGGAAATGAAAAGAAAAACAAGTTTTCCTTTTGCATTTCACTCGTTTTTTCGTACCTTTGACTTCGCCGAAGGTACTCTGTCTCGGAAAAGCACAAATAAATTTGGCTTTTCGCTCGACTTTTCGTACCTTTGCCCATGAAATCATAGAAACACAACAATACATAATACAAATGAGGGAACGAATAGATTGTTTTTTGCCCTGCGACAATGTGGCCGTAGTTGAACAGACTCTGGCACAACTGCGGGACAACAAAACGGTGCAACATATCAATTTGCTGGTAACAAAGGAGTTTGCCGAGGCCAACACCAACCCCGAAAACACGACCTTCGTCGAGACAGACGGGCTGCTCTCGTCGGTTGCGATGCAACAGATGGCTGCCTACACCGATGCCGATTATGCTCTTTTCTACATGAAGACGACGCCGTTGAAGCTGGGACCGTCAGCTTTGGAGCGCCTGCTTCGTGCCGCCCGTGACACCGATGCGCCCTTGGTGTATACCGACCGTTGCGAGAAGAAAGACGGAACCGTAGAGCGGCATCCCGTGATTGACTATCAAATGGGCAGCATCCGCGACGACTTCGACTTTGGCTCTGTGGTGCTTATCAAGGCCAAATGGCTGAAAGAGTATGCCCTGCATCCGTTGTCCCTGCGCTTTGCCGGCTGGTATGACTTGCGTTTGTTCCTTAGCCGTAAGGGCGAATTGTTCCATCTGAACGAGTATCTTTATACAGAAGAGGAGAACGATTTGCGTGCCAGTGGTGTGAAACAGTTCGACTATGTGAATCCTCGCAACCGTGAGGTGCAGGTGGAGATGGAGCAGGTGGCTACCCGCCATCTAGCAGAGATGGGTGCTCTGGTGGACACGTCACGTTATCGCGCCCCCGATTTCAACGAGCAGCAGTTCGAATGTGAGGCTTCTGTTATCATTCCCGTATTCAACCGCGAGAAAACCATTGCCGACGCTGTGAAGAGTGCTTTGAACCAAAAAACCACCTTTAATTATAATGTCATTGTGGTGGACAACCACTCTACGGACGGCACGACAGAAATACTGCGGCAGATGAAGACCGAGAGGCTCATTCATATCATCCCGCAACGTACCGATTTGGGAATTGGTGGCTGTTGGAACGAGGCTGTCAATGATGATCGTTGTGGCCGTTTTGCTGTGCAGTTGGACAGCGACGATCTCTACAGTTCGCCAAACACTTTGCAGCAGATTGTGACAGCCTTCCACAAACAGCGGGCGGCAATGATGATCGGCGCGTACCGGATGTGCGACTTTGAGTTGCAGACATTGCCTCCAGGACTCATCGATCATGCAGAATGGACCGACGAGAATGGTCCCAACAATGCCTTGCGCATCAACGGACTGGGTGCACCGCGGGCTTTCTTTACGCCTTTAGCGCGACAGATTCAATTCCCTAACACCAGCTATGGTGAGGATTATGCCATGGGCTTGGCGTTCAGCAGGAAGTATCGCATTGGCCGTATTTACAGCGAACTGTATCTATGCCGCCGTTGGGGTGGCAATAGCGACGCCGCTCTCTCGGTGGAAAAGATAAATGCCAACAACCTGTATAAGGACCGTCTGCGCACCATGGAGATTCGTGCCCGTCAACAGATGAATGCTAAACAATCCCTTACTGTCCAGCATCCAACGCCAAACACACAGCAAACAGAGCAGAGCGAGGCTCTTGACCGTTTCTTCAACCGTCAGTTGGAAAAGTGGGATGATGCCCGCCAGCACTACCGTGACTTACAGCATGTAGAGACGAAAGAATTGGGCGACTATCTGAAAGCACAGTTCAATCCGGTGCGTATCGTGTCGACAGGAGCAAAGATTGACAAGCAGTCGATAGCCGAAAGGCCCTGTTTCTTGTGTGCACAGAATCGACCGGCACAGCAAATCATCAAAGAGATTGACGGCAGTTATGAACTGCTGGTTAATCCGTTCCCCATCCTGCAGTCACATTATACGATCCCGTCGCGTAGTCATCAGCCGCAACGTATTGCCGACGGCTATGCTGAGATATATAAGTTTTTGACGCTTTATCCAAATTTGATGGTTTTCTATAATGGCCCGAAATGCGGTGCCAGCGCTCCCGACCACCTGCATTTGCAGGCAGGAACGAGCGGTATGCTGCCCCTGCAGAGCGGCTGGCAGCGTCTGAGTCGTTCGCTGACGCCTGTGATGACCGTGGCTGACGATGAGGGAATTTTCTTTGTTTCCGACTATGTCAGTCCGGCGTTCGCCATTAAGAGCAAGACTGTCGATACAGGAAAACAGTTGTTCAAAAACCTTTACCGGGCATTGGAGCAGATACAAACTGATGCCGATGAGCCAATGTTGAACGTTGTGGCTTGGCGACTTAACGATGAGTATCTGCTGGTGGTCTTCCCAAGGCGTAAACATCGCCCTGACTGCTATTATGCTAAGGGCTCCGGACAGATGCTCATCTCACCGGGAGCGCTCGACATGTCGGGACTCATTATCACGCCACGCCGTGAGGATTATGAGCGTCTGACAGCTGAAAAGGCTGACGAGATACTGCGCGAGGTGAGCCTTGACGACCAGTCGGTGAAGACTGTTATAGAGTTGCTTTCTGCTCGTGAAGATGAGAAGAAAGAAACGTCGCAACTGACGGAAACGCTTTCACAATACAAGCGTGAACCCGATGTGTCGGTGGGTATCGTGAGTGCACAACAGATTAAGTTCACCCTGAACAAACCTTATATGGCCAAGGGTGCTACCATTGAGGGCGAGCAAATGGTTGAGTTCTCTGAGGGAGGCATTCTGTGGAATGGAAACCAGTATCGCGAACTCACGTTTACACCGCAGACTCCCGATGCCTCATTCTCGTTGTTCGATGTCACAATCGGGGTGAATTTCCACTGGGAGCGCAAAGAAACGCAGACATTCCTGGGTACGCTGAAACTGGTGGTCGAGGCCGACAGGATATGTGCCATCAACTTATTGCCCGTAGAACAGTATCTGACCAGTGTCATTTCGAGTGAGATGAAAGCCACTTCGAGCCCTGAGTTGCTCAAGGCTCATGCGGTCATTTCGCGTTCCTGGCTGCTGGCCCAGATGGTGAAACGCAAGCAGTTGCAAGGTGGCACGGGCGGATTCTTCTCGTTCGTGAGAAAAGATGATGAGCTGATTCGTTGGTACGACCGTGAGGACCATACCATCTTTGATGTCTGTGCCGACGACCATTGTCAGCGTTATCAAGGTATTACCAAGGCAAACAACCGGCATGTCGTAGACGCCATACGCGCCACACGCGGTCAGATACTGATGTCGGGCGACGAGATTTGTGACGCCCGGTTTAGTAAATGTTGCGGTGGTATTACTGAGGAATTCCAGTATTGCTGGGAAGACACGCCTAAGCCTTATCTCGTTTCTGTGAAAGACCCATTCTGCAACACCAACGACCCGAGCGTCATCACTCAGGTGCTCAACGACTACGACCAGGAGACCACCGACTTCTATAGCTGGACTGTTGACTATACGCAGGAGGAACTGACTCGTATTGTTGCCGAGAAACTGAAACTCGACTTGGGCGATATCACCGATCTTGTTCCGCTGGAGCGTGGAAAGAGTGGCCGCATCTGGAAACTGAAGATTGTAGGAACCAATCGCTCGTTTACAATTGGAAAGGAACTGGAGATCCGACGTGCCCTGAGTGAAAGTCATCTGATGAGTAGTGCTTTCGATGTGGTGAAGCGCAAAGGTCATTTCATCCTTTACGGAAAAGGATGGGGACACGGGGTAGGACTCTGTCAGATAGGTGCCGCCGTAATGGGTAATCAGGGATATAAATACGATGAGATACTTTACCACTATTATCGTCATTCAGAAATCAGGAAAATCTATAAATAAATGAAAAACTTCAAATCGCCGTGGACATGGGTCCCGTCGCTCTATTTTGCTGAGGGACTGCCCTATGTGGCCGTCATGACCATTTCGCTGGTGCTTTACAAACAGTTGGGACTGAGCAATGCCGAAATCACATTCTACACCTCATGGCTCTATCTGCCGTGGGTCATCAAACCTTTGTGGAGTCCATTTATCGACCTGATAAAGACTAAGCGGTGGTGGATTGTCAGCATGCAGCTGCTCATTGGAGCGGCTTTTGGTGGAGTAGCCTTTACCATTCCCACCTCATTCTGGCTGCAAGGCACGCTGTTCTTCTTCTGGGTGATGGCTTTTAGCAGCGCTACCCACGACATAGCTGCCGACGGGTTCTATATGCTTGGATTGGATGAGCACAATCAGGCGTGGTTTGTGGGTATCAGGAGCACGTTCTACCGTCTGGCTACCATCTTCGGACAGGGTGTGTTGGTGATGATTGCCGGCAACTTGCAAGTCATCTGGCGTAACAGCATCAGCCTGTCGTGGAGCCTGATGTTCTATGGCGTGGCCGGACTTTTTATTGCCCTTTGGTTGTGGCACAGCTACATTCTGCCACGTCCGAAGGAAGATGAGTCCCGAAGCAGTAATGCCGCCGACATTTGGAGTGGTCTGAAAAACATGGCTACCACGTTTGTCACGAAGTTCCCGCTCAAGGAAGTCATCATCGGCATCCTGTTTATGTTGCTCTATCGCATGCCTGAGGGACTGTTGGCAAAGGTGTCGGCATTGTTCTTGATAGATAATGTGCATAAAGGTGGATTAGGTCTCTCGCCGCAGGAATACGGACTGGTGCAGGGCACTGTGGGCGTGGTTGGTCTTACGCTGGGTGGCATTCTAGGCGGAATCGCTGCCGGTCGCGACGGTCTGAAGCGATGGTTGTGGCCCATGGTATGTGCCATCACACTGCCCGATATCGTGTATGTCTACATGAGCTATGCCATGCCACAGAGCCTGTTCGTGGTGAATGTGTGCGTGTTCTTCGAGCAGTTTGGCTACGGTTTCGGCTTTACTGCCTACATGCTATACCTTATTTATTACAGTCAGGGAGCCTACAAGACCTCTCATTATGCTCTCTGTACGGCATTCATGGCCCTCTCGATGATGATTCCCGGCCTCTTTGCCGGTGCCTTGCAAGAGGCAGTAGGCTATCGTGCCTTCTTCATCATCGTGATGATTTGCTGCGCCGTCACCTTCCTGGTCACAGCATTCCTAAAGATTGACCCCCAGTTTGGAAAGAAGGAAGAGGAAATCAGCTCTTGATTTATAGTTCATTGTACATGGTGAATGGAGCTTGCCCTGCAAACTTCCTTTAGTTGCAAAACAAATGTGTCACATTCATCATGTACTATGAATATGCTAAACTTTCACCACCAGCACATCGTTGATGTTGGTGGTGAATTGTTTTGATATATGCTCACGCAATAGTCCGAAACGGATATCGGTTCCTTGTGAGGCTAACCGTACGGTGTTGAATCCGTTTTTGCGGTTGATTTCATCAATTGCTTTTGTCAGCATGGCCTGTCGTTTGCGGTCTATCGGGTCGAAAAGATCCTGTTGTATGGCTGTCCTCGGCACAATATTCCATAAAATAACACCGGCCTTTTTATAGGCAAAGGGCAGTCCGTTGTGACGATGCAGGTTCTTTTTCAATAGGTTGATAGCCGTTCCGACAATCTCAGCATTGGCTTGTGTAGGTACGGTAAGCGTGGTTGACACATGAATCATGTCACCCGGAACATCTTTTCTGAAACGACTGGTATAGGCAAAGACGGTAATGCTTTGGCAACAACATCTCTCTTTGCGAAGCTTCTGAGCACACATAGCCGCAAAATTGGCCACAGCCTCTTGCAAGATAACGGTGTCGGTAATGCCTTGATAGGCAAAGCTCCGGCTCGTACAGATGGATTTTTTCCACGGTAGTTCCTCTATATCAATACAACTCTTGCCATTCAGTTCCTTCCAAGTGCGTACGGTTGTCACATTGAATTTACTACGCACCCAACTTTCTTTCTTGGCTGCAAAGTCGGCTGCCGTGTGTATCCCATGATATTCAAGCTGACGGCGTATCTGTCGGCCGATACCCCACACATCGTCGATGCTGAATAGTTGTAAGGCTTTCTGGCGCTTTTCGTCCGTGTCGATGAGGCAGCAACGTTTGTAACCAGCATATTTTTTTGCAAATTTGCTGGCCATCTTCGCCAGCGTTTTGGTTGGCGCAATGCCCACAGAGATAGGTATACCGGTGGCTTTATAGACCCGGGCTGCCATTTGCTCTCCCTCCAGCTTCATGTTATTCCCGTGCTCATCACTTAACTCCAAGAAAGCCTCGTCGATGGAATACACCTGCAAGTTAGGCGTATACTGTGCCAATAGCGACATCACGCGTGACGACATCGACCCGTAGAGCGTGTAGTTGCTGCTGAAAACAGCCACCTTGTTCGCCTCAAGCATTGGCTTGGCCTGAAAAAAAGGCATGCCCATGGTGATGCCCAAAGCCTTGGCTTCTTCCGAGCGCGCAATAATACAACCGTCGTTGTTACTCAGTACCACGACGGGTTTCTCGCGTAAATCAGGACGGAACACCCTCTCACACGAGCAATAGAAGTTATTACAGTCAGCTATGCCGTAATACCGCATGAATCACGTAGGTTACTACACCCCAGATAATAAAGTTGTTCTCCTCGTTCACCAAGATTTTGGGATAATGCTCATTCCATGGCAGCAGCCAACCGTACTGTCCGCTTTTGTCCATGCGGAACTGTTTGATAGTGAAATCACCGTCAATAAATGCCACCACGATATCACCGTCTCTGGCCTCCAATGCCTTATCGACAATTGCCAGGTCGCCGTCCATAATGCCCGCATTGGTCATCGAGTCGCCCGATATGCGCACATAGAACGTGGCCTCACGGTTTTTGATGAGCACCTCGTTCAGGTCGATGTCCTCGCTCATATAGTCTTGTGCCGGTGACGGGAAACCAGCCTTCACGCTGGCGGTGGCCATCGGAATGGGAAGTCGCGAGCTGGTGTCGGCACGGTGAATGGTGAGTTTAATGTTGCTGCTCATGTGTGTATGCTGGTTTTGTTATCATGCAAAAATGATAACAGAATGGCAAGCGAAAAGCGAGAAGTGACATGTCACTTCTCGCTTTTCGCTTGTCACCTAAATTTTTAGAGGTTTGCCTCGCTCACATTAAATGTGGTGATACTCATGTCGCCTTTCTCGATGCCTAAGCTGAGCCAGCGCATGCGCTGGGCACTGGTGCCGTGGGTGAACGATTCAGGCTGGACATAGCCTTGTGATTTCTTCTGCAGATAATTGTCACCAATCTTCTGTGCACAGTCTACAGCTTCCTCGACATCACCCTCCTCCAAAGAGTTGTACTTCTGGTCATCGTAGTGTGCCCATACTCCTGCATAATAGTCGGCGAGCAACTCCAGACGTACGCTGATTTTATTGGCGTTCACCTTGTTGGTCTGATTCATCTGCTGATGAGCCTTACCAAGGATTCCCAACAGGTTCTCCACATGGTGGCCCACCTCATGTGCAATCACATATGCATAAGAGAAGTCTCCGCCTGCACCCAACTGCTGGCGCATGGTGGTGAAGAAACTCAGGTCGATGTAAAGTTTCTGGTCGCCAGAGCAATAGAATGGGCCTACTGCAGCCGAGGCGGTGCCGCAGGCACTGTTCACCTGACTGGTGAAGAGCACCAGAGTGGGTGGGGTATAGGTGCGTCCCATCTTACGGAACACCTCGGTCCACACGTCCTCCGTGCCAGCAAGAATCTGACGTGAGAACTTAGCCAGTTCTTCCTCTTCGGCCGTGAACTGCCGCTGACCTTCAACCTGCTCTTCCTGAACGCTGCCCAGTGCGCCTTGTTGTACCACATTGCCGATGACATCGCCTAGGTTGCCACCCGAAAGAAGAGTGAACAAGGCAATCATGATGATGCCACCAATGCCGCCAATACCGGCTTTTGCGCCAGTGCTCATGCCGCGGCGATCTTCTACATTGTTGCTTTCGCGTCTACCGTTTAATCTCATAGTTGTTTTGGTTTTTATTGTTTTGTGATTTAAGTGCTGTTTATTATCTAGATTTTCTAGATACTCTAGATATTCTAGTTTCTCCAGCTATGTTGCCTTTTTGCGACTTTTGTGCCCTCTTAGTCAATAAACCGACACGTTATCTCACCGTATTTGTCGATGCGGCGGTCACGCAGGAATGGCCACCAGCGGCGGACATTTTCGCTGTGTTGCAAGTCTATTTCCACCACCAGACTCTCTTCTTCGGTGTCGGAGGCCCGATAGATGAGCTCACCTTGTGGTCCGGCAATGAACGAACTGCCCCAGAACTGTATTCCGTTGGTCTGTCCACTGGGGTCTGGTTCATGGCCAACCCTGTTCACCGCAATCACAGGAAGACCATTGGCTACGGCATGTCCGCGCTGGACCGTTGTCCAAGCCTCACGCTGTCGTTGCTGCTCCTCGGGCGTATCGCTACTCTCATAGCCAATAGCCGTGGGGTAGATAAGCAACTCTGCGCCTTGAAGAGCCATCAAACGGGCAGCCTCAGGATACCATTGGTCCCAACAGACGAGCACGCCCAAACGTCCTACTGAGGTTTGAATGGGGTGGAACCCCAAATCGCCTGGTGTGAAATAGAACTTCTCGTAATAGGCGGGATCATCAGGAATATGCATTTTGCGATACTTGCCAGCGATGGTTCCGTCTCGCTCAATCACTACAGCAGTGTTGTGATACAGGCCAGGAGCGCGCCTTTCGAATAATGAAGTGACAATAACCACATTCAATTGCTTGGCCAATTCGCCGTAAAAACCTGTTGATGGACCCGGTATAGGCTCTGCTAAATCGAAGTTGTTTACGTCCTCAACCTGACAAAAGTAGAGCGAGTTGTGCAATTCTTGCAGCACTATCAACTCAGCTCCGCGCTTGGCCAAGTCGCTGATTCCTTCTGCCAGCCGCCGCAGATTGTCGGTTTTGTCGGCAGTGTTATGCAGTTGTAATAATCCTATCTTCATGTGAAACAGTTTCCTTTACTCTTTTGTTTCTATCCTCACAGCGGCATTTGCATGGTGCAGCAGTGGATGCTTCCGTGTTGGCGAATGATGCTTCGACTGTCGATCCCTACCATTTTGTGGTTTGGAAAAGCTTTCGCAATAATGCGGATAGCCTCTTGGTCGTTTGCCGGTTGTGCATAGGTAGGCACAAGTACTTTCTCGTTCGTTACGAGGAAATTGGCATATGTCGCAGGTAACCGCTCTCCATCCTCGTCGAAGATAGCCTCGGGCATGGGTAACCGAAGGAGGTCGTATGGCTTGTTGTCTGTTGTCCGCAGCCCGCGCAGTTGTTCCTCTAATGACTGGAAATCCTCGTATTGCTCATCCTCCGTTTCGTTGCACCCTATAAATAATAAGGTGTCGTCGGGTGCCAAACGCACAATAGTGTCGATATGTCCGTCAGTGTCGTCGCCGATGAGGCTGCCATGGTCGAGCCAGATGATGCGAGTGGCACGGAGATAGTCTTTCAGTCGTTGCTCAATCTGCTGTTGAGTGAGCGGTTGGTTGCGATGAGGCGCCAGCAGACACATGCTGGTTGTGAATACGGTCCCTTTACCGTTGCTCTCGATAGAGCCGCCCTCCAGCACGAAATCCAAATGGCCCTCGTATTCTCCCGAAACCCTGCCACTATCGTAAAGACTGCGGTTGATGGCATTGTCTTTGTCTGCCTCAAACTTATCGCCCCATCCGTTGAAACAGAAATCGAGCAGTTTTGTGGTAGCCGTTTTCGGCATTTCGTAAGTTGTTGGCGGGTAGTCTTGATTCACACAATCCCCATCACTCTTTACCTTCAATGTGATGAACCCGTGATCGCGTGCCCATGTATCGTTGGTAGGACACTCATGAAACACAATATTGGCCACCGATGCAGCAGGCAGTTCATTCTCCAGCAACTTCCTTACCTCTGCCGCACAGGGCGAGACGATGATAAGCTGTTCATGGTCGGCTATCTCGCGGGCCATCTCCACATATGTGGCAGTGATGTCTGTAAGCATCGGTGCCCAGTCGGTTCCGGCATGTGGCCACGTTAGTTGTATAGCACTTTGCGGCTCCCATTCGGCAGGTAATATGAAGTTGTTTATCTCCATTAATATTAATTAATGCGACAAAGATACAAAATAATTCATAAAAATGTGTATTTTTGCAATCAAAAATGTGAGTATTATGGTTTTGGAAATCAAGAACGGCAGTCTTAGCTTGGATGGAAACCTGCTTTTCGGCGACTTGAACTTCACAGTGAGAGGCGGCGAGATAGTCTGTCTGTGCGGTAATACGGGCTGCGGAAAGACCATGATAGCCAAATCCATCATAGGTTTATGTGCACTGGATAGTGGTTTTATAAGTATCGACGGAACGCTTGTCACGCCATCGTCGGCGCCCACTTTCCGCCGTATTACTGCCTATGTACCGCAAAACCTGAGTCATTTAGGAGCGTTGGCTCATCCTGAGGAATGTGAGATGCCCGAGCCAGAAAACTATACTGTGTTTGCTCCGAGTTTGTTGGCTGTGGAAAAGAACGCATCCACTCTTATTCCTCATCTCACCGAAAAGGAAACCGTTCAACTCATCAAACAGACCCTTACGGCTCACACAAAAAAGCAAATTGTCATTGCCGATGCCCCTACCGATGGTTTTTCGGACGAAGCGGCTAATGTGGTGGTTTCCCTTTTGCGGCAACAGGCCGAAGAAGGCAAGCCCGTTTTGGTGATAAGCAATGACTCTCGTGTGACAGTTAAGGCTGATAAACTGATTCATTTAACATAGCGAAAGGAACAACCCCCATGGATATTACCTATCTTAGCATCGTTTTATGTCTGTTGTTGATGGCCATTCCGGCTTGTATGCTGTATCTGTACGATGAGTCTCTGCTCATGAAAAGTGCTGGTGCTGTGTGCAGAATGCTGGTTCAGGTGGCTGCAGGCGGATTGATCACCTATTTTGTAATCATTCGGGATGACTACCGCATCAGTCTGTTATGGACTGTGTTGCTGGCAGCTTTGGCAGCTTTTGGGGCAGTCCGTAAGGGCCGTCTTCCGGTTGGTCAGTATGTGCCTGTCTTGTTGGGCATGTTGGTTTCGGTAATGTTGGTAGGCTTTTACTTGCTTATTGCCGTGGCGCGTGTGCCAAATGCGTTGCAAGCTAGTCTGCTACTGCCAGTGATGGCCGTTCTTATTGGCCATTCGGCAGGAGTGGAGGCACGTGGGGTGAATGCATGGTTGCAGGCACGTGTGGATTTCAAAGAACAGTATGATTACCACAGAGGCAATGGAGCAAGCAGGCTGAAAGCCCTTGAGCCTTGCATACGCCGTGCCTTGCAAAAGGGCATTGCTCCATCTTTGGCCAATATCAAGGCCATGGGGTTGTTTGCTTTACCACTGCTTTTCTGTGCCATGTTGTTGGCTGGAGCTGCTCCATTACAGGCATTGGCTTGGACTGTTTATCTCTGCATCGGCTGTCTGGCTGCATCAGTGTTGGCACTTGTCGTGACCCTATGGCTCAGCGACCGCCTGTCATCATCCTCAAATCAATCGTCGAAATGAGAGAAAAGATATCCTACTTCTTTGCTCTGCTGGTCGTTCTCACGCTCAGTTCGTGCTTTTATCGTGGCAACCATAAACCGCTGATTGGCGGTATCAGAGAGTACAGAGAAGCCCCGTTACCTACCGAAGATAACCCAAGAACAGTGCAGGAGGAATCTTCTACACCTTCTGTGGCCAAGCCATCATCATCCCGTACAGATACGTCATTATCAACAGAAACAGAGCGTTCTGCTTCGGGTGCTCAGCATGCAACTGCCCAGTATCTGGAAATTCCCGCTGCCATGAAGGGAGTGAGCGAGCAGATTCTCCACAGGAAAGGCTATACGACCTCTTATAATAAGAACAACCGTATTCCTAATTGGACGGCCTGGCACTTGCCTGGCAGCCATGCGACAGGTCCTTACAAGCGAAAAGGAGTGAGTTACAGAGAGGATGAGGACGTGCCTATACCGCGCGCTACAACCTTTGATTACCAGCAGTCGGGCTACGACCGCGGGCACATGTGTCCTGCAGGCGATAACAAATGGGATGCGCAGGCCATACAAGACTGCTTTCTGCTGACAAACATGTGTCCGCAGAATCATAATCTGAATGGTGGCGATTGGAACGAACTCGAGATGAAATGCCGCAAATGGGCAGTACAATATGGCGATGTATATATTGTCTGCGGTCCCATCCTTTATCGTCAGAAACACAAGACGATAGGGAAGGCAAAGATTGTTGTGCCAGAGGCTTTCTATAAAGTGGTATTGCGTATGAGTCCGGAGCCTGCAGCCATCGGCTTTATCTATAAGAACGAAGACGGCAACAGACCCATGGGCGATTATATCAATACTGTTCGTCAGGTAGAGCGCATTACGGGAATCGATTTCTTTCCCCAGCTTCCCGATGATATTGAAGAACGTGTTGAGAACGTAGCCAATCTGAGTGATTGGAAATAATCTTATCTGAAGCATGCTTAATTTCGCAGCCATTGATTTTGAAACAGCCAACAATCAGCCCACAAGCGTGTGTAGTGTGGGAGTTGTTATTGTGCGAAATGGGCAGATAACAGATACTTATTACTCACTCATACAGCCTGAGCCAAACTACTATCTTTATTGGAACACGCGTGTTCACGGATTGACGAGGGCCGACACCGAGGAGGCAAGAGTTTTTCCCGATGTATGGAAAGAGGTGGCTTCTAAGATTGAAGGACTGCCGCTCGTTGCTCATAATAAGGCTTTCGATGAGGGTTGTCTGAAAACTGTTTTCCGTTGTTATCAGATGGATTATCCTGACTATCAGTTCTTTTGTACGTGTCAGGCGGCTCGTCGTGCATTTCCGAACGCGCCCAATCACAAGTTAGATACTGTCGCTCGCCTCTGTGGTTACGAGTTGGAGAACCATCATCATGCACTTGCAGATGCTGAGGCTTGTGCTTGGATAGCTCGCAAGATTATTCCAGATGACACGGAATAATCGGTTGAGACTTATCCATACTGCAGAAAAGCCCCTGGGAAATTTGCATTTCACATTGATTTTTTGTATCTTTGCATCATGGTTTTCCATTCTTCTCTTTCTCTGGGAAACCGATTTTAATTGTCTATCACTAGGGCGAAAGCAATCTATCACTACAGTGAAAGCAATCTATCACTGGAGTGAGAGGATCCTACCACTGCAGTGATAGTCTCGATAAGATGCCTGTTTGTACCCAAAACAGGGCTCTGTTGTACCTCAATTCATGCTCGTTCGTACCCGAAAAGATGCTTGTGGGCATTTTGTTGCTGCTTACAGATGTACAGGAAGGTGTGGTTGTGTGCCCAAAGATGAAGGCTATTTGGGTGTGAGTAAGCAGGATAGATGCAATGAGGGCATAAAAAACAAGATGAAAAGTTCGTAATCTGACAGAATATTTGTATTTTTGCACTCATGATGAAGAAACTATTGCTTTTAATGATGGCACTCGGTGTGCTTACCGCATGCAAGAACGCCAACAACAACGGAACCGACAAGCAGGACACGATGCCGGAATCGTTTTATAGCTCGTATGAGAATAAGAGTCAGACTGTAGCTACAAACAGTGAGAACGCTTCGCTCAACACACGTCAGACGGCGCCCTCTAACCAGCAGGAAACTGGCAAACACCTCCAGCCATCGCCGAAGATGATGGAATTGCCGGCACCGTTGAACGACAGACCGGAAAAGATTCTACGCCGAAAAGGATACACAACTTCTTATAACTCTGCCACAAAAACACCGAACTGGGTTGCTTGGCATCTGACGAAGAGTCATACCTACGGACGCAATCAGCGCTCGAATGAAGTGTTCCATGAGGACGAGCAAGTGGCAGCACCGCGCGCGACCGACTGGGATTACTACAATTCGCGCTACGACCGCGGCCATATGTGCCCGGCTGGCGACAACAAATGGGATGAGCAAGCTATGAATCAGACATTCCTCTTCACCAATATTTGTCCGCAAAACCACGGATTGAACAAGTATGAGTGGAACGATTTGGAGATTCTCTGCCGTGACTGGGCGCGTGAGTATGGTGCCATCGATATTGTCTGTGGGCCAATTTATTACGGAAATGGTGAGCAGAAAACTGTAGGCAAGAACAAAGTTTGGGTGCCCGACGCGTTTTTCAAGGTGGTATTGTGCCGTCAAGGACAGCCTAAAGCCATCGGTTTCATCTATCGCAACGAGGGTAAGAAACAGCAGATGGCCGCGGCCGTGCATACAGTTGATGAGATTGAGCGCTTGACAGGTATCGATTTCTTCCCAGCCCTCTCTGATGATGTGGAGAATAGGGTAGAGGCCAAGGCTGATTTAGGCAAATGGTAATGGCCAACCCGTAAAAAAGCATAAAAAACTATACTTTCGGAGTCTGAGATTTCGGTACTTCGAAAAAAAGTGGTACCTTTGCACTCTAATTCATTTTTTAGCGTGAAAATAAAAGAGGTAATTGCTGCCCTTGAACGATTCGCGCCTCTGCCCTTGCAGGAAGGATTCGATAATGCCGGTCTGCAATTGGGACTGACAGAAGCGTGGGAGTGCTCAGGGGCATTATTGTGTCTGGACGTCACCGAGCGTGTCGTTGACGAAGCCAT
Source organism: Prevotella sp. (assembly GCA_016291595.1). Classification (GTDB taxonomy): domain Bacteria; phylum Bacteroidota; class Bacteroidia; order Bacteroidales; family Bacteroidaceae; genus Prevotella. Next base: position 12,680 of record JAEEXN010000002.1, on the reverse strand, counting down.
CGAGAAAGGTTGCAACTTGATAGTAAGCCATCACCCGCTGATTTTCCATAAGCTGTCGCATATTACTGGCGAGAACTTTGTGCAGCGTATTGTGATGAAAGCCATCGAGCAGCATGTGGCCATTGTTTCGATGCACACGAATATGGATAACGCGCGGGGTGGCGTGAATTTCAAGATTGCTGAGAAAATGAACCTGGTCGATGCAGACTTCTTTGGCGAGACGAAAACGGTTGATGGCGTCGATGGAGCGAGTGGTGTGATGGGTGTTTTGCCCGAGCCTATGTCGGCAGGTGATTTTATCGGCATGCTGAAGCGTGAGTTCCAGGTGGAGTGTGTGCAGGCAAATGAGTTGCTTCAGCGTCCTATCAGTAAGGTGGCCGTATGTGGAGGAGCGGGTTCCTTCTTGCTGGATGAGGCGGTGAAGGCCGGTGCAGACGCATTCGTGACGGGCGAGATGCATTATCATGAGTTCTTTGATCAGGAACAGAAGATTCAGATTTGCGTCATTGGACACTATCAAAGTGAGCAGTTCACAGGCGAGATTTTCCGTGAGATTATCGAGCGCGAATGCCCTGATGTGCGCTGTTGCATGACAGAGACATGCACAAATCCGATAGTTTACTTATAAATTGGATATATTAATCATTTTTAAATAGAGTATTATGGCAAAGAAAGATCCTACAGATTTATCAGTAGAGGAGAAGCTGAAAACGCTTTATCAGTTGCAGACAACGCTTTCTGGCATTGACGAGAAGCGTGCCCTGCGTGGTGAGTTGCCACTTGAGGTGCAGGACCTGGAAGACGAGATACAGGGTCTGACCACTCGTGTTGAGAAGATTAAGAACGAGATTCAGGATTTCCAGTCTGCTATCGTCATGAAGAAAGGCGATATCGAGAAGGCCAAAGCCAGTGTTGAGCGCTACAAGGCACAACTGGACGAGGTTAAAAACAATCGTGAATACGACACCCTGACCAAGGAGATCGAATTCCAGGAACTGGAGATAGAGCTTTGCAACAAGAAAATCCGCGAGGCTCAGGTGAAGGTCGAGGAAAGGACAAACGACTTGCAGCAAACCCAGACTCTGATTGAAGACCGCCAGCTTGCCCTGAACGACAAGAGAGGCGAGTTGGACGAGATTATGGATGAGACCCGTGCCGAAGAGGAAAAACTGAAAGAAAGAGCAAAAGAGCTGGAGCTTAAGATTGAGCCTCGTCTGCTGACTTCGTTCAAGCGAATCCGTAAGAATGCACGCAACGGTCTGGGTATTGTCTATGTGCAGCGTGATGCATGCGGTGGTTGCTTCAACAAGATTCCTCCACAGCGTCAATTGGATATTAAGATGCATAAAAAAGTCATTGTCTGCGAGTATTGCGGTCGTATTATGATTGATCCGGAACTGGCTGGCGTGAAACCCGATGCTCCTATCGAAGAGAAGCCAAAGCGCAAGCGTTCCATCCGTAAAAAGAAGGATGAAATGGACGATGTCGCTGAAGCATAGTTTTTTGACAAACGACTCGAAGATTTGATTATCATAAAAAAAAAGACGGATTCACAGTTGCGAATTCGTCTTTTTTTGTTTAAATTTGCCATCAAACAATCTATTATTCACATAAAAACGAAACAAACTATGAAAGATCTGAAGATGTACATCAACGGTAATTTCTGTGAAAGCCGTTCAGGAAAGTGGATTGACGTTTTGAATCCGTCAACAGAAGAAGTAATCAGCCGACAGCCAGAAGGTACTGTAGAGGACGTGAACGAGGCTCTTGATGCCGCACGTGCCGCTCAGAAGGCTTGGGCAAAGACTCCCGCCATCGAGCGTGCAGGATATCTGCTGAAAATTGCAGATGGAATCCGCCGTCGTCAGGAGGAATTCACAGAGATTATTATGCGCGAGCAGGGAAAGACCCGCAATTGGGCAAGCATAGAGGTGGGAGCTACCATCAGCTATTTCGAATATATGGCAACGTTTGCACGCCACATTGAGGGTGAGATCATTCCGAGCGACCGTCCCAATGAGACCATTCTTCTGACCAAGAAGCCTATTGGCGTAGTTGCCGGCATTTTGCCATGGAACTTCCCGTTCTTCCTGATTGCCCGTAAGGCAGGAGCAGCATTGATTGCTGGATGTACCATCGTGATCAAGCCTAGCCAGATTACTCCAGAGAACTGCACAGAGTTTGCAAAGGTAGTTGATGAGTGTGGTCTGCCCGCAGGTGTTATCAATATTGTGACCGGTCGAGGTAGCGTCATCGGTAATGAGATGGCAGGAAGCCCGAAGATTGACATCGTCAGCGTTACAGGTAGTGTTGGTGCAGGTGAGAGCATTATGGCTGCAGCATCGAAGAATATTACCAAGGTGAGCCTCGAATTGGGCGGAAAGGCTCCTGCAATCGTTTGCAAGGATGCCGATTTGGAGAAAGCCGCACAATGGATTGTGGACTCACGTATCGGTAATAATGGCCAGATTTGTAACAATGCAGAGCGCGTTTATGTTCAGAAAGAAGTGAAAGAGGCATTTACGAAGATATTGGTCGACAAGATGGCTGCCGTAAAGGTTGGTGATCCATGTGCCGATGAGAGTGTTGACATGGGCCCGTTGGTGGAGGCTCGTGCTTTGGAGAGCGTCACAGAGAAGGTTGAGCGCGCTATCAAGCAGGGTGCTAAGCTGCTTTGTGGTGGACATCGGGTAGGTGAGAAGGGCTATTTCTATGCAGCCACTGTACTCGACAACTGCACACAAGACATGGATATTATTCACGAGGAGACCTTCGGTCCGGTGATTCCGCTCGTTGAGTTCGAGACTATCGACCAAGTAATCGAAATGGCTAACGACTGTGAGTACGGTCTGGCATCGTCAATCTTCACGAAAGACCTGAATGTGGCTGTGAAAGCATGTCGCGAACTTGAGTTCGGTGAGACCTATATTAACCGCGAGCACTTTGAGGCTATTCAGGGATTCCACGCAGGTGTGAAGAAGAGTGGTATCGGTGGCGCTGACGGAAAGCACGGCGTTGAGGAGTATCTCGTAACGCATGTGACCTATCTCGACACTTATGATGAGTAAATGAGAATAGAAAAAGCAAGAAAAGAGAAAGCCGCGCAAATTGCGCGGCTTATTATGTTGGCTATGAGCCACGACTGTTGCCAGTTTTTTGCAGGTCCCGACCACACATTGGACGATTTTCAATGTATGATGACACGGCTTGTGGAACGTGATGACTCACAGTATAGTTACTTGAATACTGAGGTGGCACTGGCAGAAGATGGCGAGTTGATGGGCATTTGTGTGACCTACGACGGTGGTCAGTTGCATCGTTTGCGCAAGGCTTTTGTGAGTGCAGCACTTGAGGCTTTCGGTATTGACTACAGCAAAATGGACGACGAGACCCAGGCTGGTGAATTATATGTAGACAGCCTGGGCGTGGTTGAGAATTTTCGCAATCAGGGTGTGGCCACTGCTTTGCTGCGTAGTGCGGTTCAGAAAGCTGAGCAGATGCAGTTGCCAGCTGTGGGTCTTTTGGTCGATGCAGACAATCCTTGCGCTGAGCGTCTGTACCAAAACGTGGGCTTTGCGTATGTGAATGATGCAGTTTGGGGTGGCCATGTTATGCATCATCTACAGTTTAAAGTTATGGATTGACAGGCTCTGACTCAGCTGCCTTGCCGATGCTTTCTTCCTCTTCGAGTGTGGGATAGTTGATAAGATGATCTTGCAGATATATGTGGTTGAGCGTATACTCCAATGAGGCAAGTGTACGCTCACGTTTTTGTGGTTTGAGTTCACATTCCCATACGGTGATGCAATGCCATCCCATGTGGGCCAACTGGTGCTGCTCCTGGCGGTCGCGTTCAATGTTTCTTAGTATCTTTCTTGTCCAAAATGCCCGATTCGTTTTGGGAAGCCGGAAACAGTCGGAGTCTTTCAGCAGCGGTAAATGCTCGTCATTGTCCGTAAAGCCTTGATCGTAAATAATTTCTGTGTGATGTCCATGCCAAAAACATCCGTTTACAAAGACGCAAGTGCGGTATTTTCGCAGCACTAAATCAGGATGACCCGGCAGGCGGGGAGAGTTGAGCCGGTAGCGAAACCCACGGCTCCAAAGCCATCGGCGCACAACCATCTCCGGCTTCGTGTTTTTTGAACGAATTGAAGCCATATTAGCATGCCGTTGTTTTGGAGTGAGGGTATCCATGTGCTGTTATTGAAATGGAGCAATTTAGATATGAATGGCCGCTTATTTGATGCTTTATTTCTCCCACACAAACAGCCCTTCTGCTTCAGCCAACTGCCGGATAAACTGGAATAGGTGGGGTGTAGGATTGTAAAGCGTCATATAGATGTCATCTTGGTTGATTACAATCATGGAGTTTGTCTCAGGAATAAGGACATAGAGCATCTGAATCTCAGTATTCTGTGTTGACATGCAACTGGTAATCCGATTTTCCAATAGCTCTGGATCTGGATTGTTGAGACATTCTTCATTGTTGTTTTGGCAAACAAGATAGTCGTAATAGCAGTTTAATTTCAGCATTAAATGAACGAACTTCCGACATAAAAAGGACTTATTTGCAGGTTTTGAGAAATAATGCTCCACCTTGAAATACTGTCCTCCTTTGTTTGCTGGCACCTGACATGGAAGAATGTCGATGATGCAGTAAGGTCTTGTGAGTAGGTTCTCTATAGTGTCGGAATAGTTTTTGTCCATATAGCTGTCATATTTATAGGCTAAACTTGTTTGTTCTTCGGCAACGACAGATAGCTGAAAAACCGGTTTGGCCAGTAGTTCATTATCAGCTCATCTGGGAACTCAGTTTCCTCCAATAATGGTGTGATGCGGCTGTAGTCGGCAATTTGGAAGGAAATATGTGCGTCACTGCCTAAAATCAGTGGCGTTTCATATTGCTTGCATAGACGTAAAATCTCGCGGTTGTTGTCCCATGCTATCTTTTTTTTGCGTTCGGGGGCAAGCGAGTGATTGTTGATCTCCAAAAGCGTGTGCGACTCCTTGGCAGCAAGCACCAGTTGCTCGAAGTCGAGGTCGGCAGTGCCGTCTCCTGGATGGCTGATGATGTGTATTTTAGGATTTCTGATAACGTTTATTACCCCTTGCGTGTTCTCTTCCTTTGTACCACCTTTCCAACACTTAATATGAATGCCTGCAATTCCAATGTCAAGTCTGTCTAGGTACTCGTCATTAAGGTCGAGGTTGCCAAATGTATCGAGAATATTCACCTCACAGCCCATTAATATGTTTACACCATACATCTCGCGCGGCACCACAAACATGTTTTTGAAATAAAGTAGGGGACAAGTTCCCTCAATGCTCGGTCCGTGCTCAGTGATTCCTAAGTACTGAATGCCTTTATCTGCGGCAGCCCTGGCCATCTCTTGTAGACTGCTGTACGCATGCCCTGAGGCAACAGTGTGAGTATGTGCATCAATATATATCTTTTTCATGTCGATTTCTTTATTGCATTATATTATGTTTGCAGGAGTAGATATGATGTCTGCTGTTGCATGAATCCCATTCTAAATCATTCCCCGTACTATAGCCCCCGGGACTTATAAATGCGCTCTTTGGCTTCATTTATTTCCTGGAATTTTTTCTCAGCGGCCTTTTTAACATCTTCTCCGAGAGTTGCTACACGGTCAGGATGATGCTTTAGCGCCATTTTCCGGTAGGCAGCCTTCACCTCTTCGTCAGTAGCATTCTTGCTGATACCCAACACTTTGTAAGCTTCATCGAGGTTGCCTTTGGATGCATTACGTAGATGCAGCATAGAATCAAGGTCGGACTGCGATATCTGCATATATTGAGCGACCTCTTTCAGTGCGTTGATTTCTTCTGTGGCCACGTTCCCGTCGGCCTGAGCAATGAGTACAAGGAAATTTAGAAGTTGCAGGCGTTGGCTATAGTCCATGTTTTGGGCCATTTGCTGGCAACTCTGTCGGATAGTATTTTGAAAAGCATAGGGATTCTGTGCATTCTGACGCTTCTGTTCTTCGAAGAGTTTTCGCAAAATCTGCTCTCCTTCAACAGCTCCAGCCTCACCAAAATTAGTACGCAGGAACTGTCGCACATACTCCATCTCCGAGTGCATGATCTTGCCATCTGCACGGATAATATATGAGGCGAGGACAAGTAGGGAGAAGATAAATGAGTTACGCTGACCCTCATATTGCCGTTGCTGATACTCTTGAAATCGCCTATATTGCTCGTATCTTGAGCGTGAATCCTGACGATTGGTATGAGTTTGCTCGTAATTGTCTTCCCATTGGCGCGATTCAGGCGTGTTTACGACATCTATCATTGAGTCGAACAGAGAACCGAAAATCACTCCTGCCAGAGCACCAAGTGGTCCGCCAGTAATAAAACCTAAAAAACCTCCTATCAGTTTACCTGCTATTGCCATAATCAGAATGATTGTTTATATGCTAATATGCAAATGATATGCCAAACAAAACTTGTTAAATATTTTGATAATCAGGAATGTCCCCAAGAAATAAATATTTTTGATGGTCATAATCCATCTTGCAACAATAGTGCTGTATTCCGTTGCTCACCACCAGATAGTCCACATGAAGTAGGAGATTATAAACGCTTATTTGGTCGAAAACACGCTGGGTGAGAGTAACGTTAGGAGCTTTGTATTCGAGAATCATTCGCGGTTGCAACACATTATTATATAATACACTGTCGCAACGAAGCCGTTTGTCACCTACCTTGAACTCCACCTCATTGGCCATCAGCATCTGCGGATAACCTTTGTGCTCTATCAGATAGTGCACAAAGTGCTGTCGTACCCATTCCTCCGGTGTCAGAGCAACATACTTACGTCGCAGGACATCGAATATTTTCGGCCTTTCCGGCGTGCCAGAAAGTTTTATTTCGAAAGAAGGTAGGTTTAATCGATTCATTTTTGTATCTTTGCAATCAGATTGCAAAGATAATGCAAATTACCGGGAGAACAAAATGAAAGTATTCATTTTATTCTGGTATTTTGAGAGTTTTTGCTCGTTGACACATATTTAAAAATCATGGCTGAAAAGAAAACCGTCACTTTCGACAGTATCATGCGTGATCTGAAAGCGCGTCAATTCTCACCTATATATATATTGATGGGTGAGGAGGCATACTTTATAGACCAGATTTCTGACTATATAGCAGGTCATGTGCTGAGTCCGGAAGAATGTGACTTCAATCAGACGGTAGTCTTTGGCTCTGATACGAATGCAGCCCAGTTGGCTGATATGGCACGGCGTTATCCGATGATGGCAGAGTTTCAGGTTATCATCGTGAAGGAAGCGCAGAATATACGTAATTGGGATGCTTTAGAAAAGTATGTCGAAAAACCTGTGAAATCGACAATTCTAGTAATTTGCTATAAAAACGGCTCCATTGACAGGCGGAAAAAACTCATTTCGAAGGCTGAAATCGTAGGTGTTGTGTTCGAGAGTAAAAAGAAGCGTGATTATGAGCTGCCTGCCTTTATTGACAGCTATCTTAAAATGAGAGGTGCGACGATTGATAATAAATCAGCTCAAATGATAGCTGACCATATCGGTTCTGACTTGAGCAGACTTACAAGTGAGTTGGATAAGGTGCTGCTGTCACTTACAGAAAACGATAAGCGCGTTACACCTGAGGTGGTGGAAGAGCAGATAGGAGTGAGTAAGGATTTTAATGCTTATGAACTCAGAAATGCTATTATTAACCGCGATGTTTTCAAAGCAAATCAGATAATAAAATATTTTGACAATAATCCAAAGACCGGTTCTATCTATGCTCTTCTCCCGTTGCTCTTTAATTACTTCCAAAATTTGATGATCGCATATTATGCACCGAATAGAGGCAACGAAAATGAGCTTGCAAAATTCTTAGATTTGCGATCAAATTGGGGAGTGAAGGATTATATCGCAGGAATGAGAAACTATTCTGGAGTGAAAGTGATGCAGATAATTTCGAAAATGAGAGAGATCGATGCTAAAAGTAAGGGCCTGGATAACCCAAATACTGGTGCAGGAGAGCTTATGAAAGAGCTCATTTTCTTCATTCTGCATTAAAAAAATGCCTTTTTTCGACTTGTTTTTTTCTAGAATTCATCTTTTTTATAAGGGCTTATTTTTGCAGAAAAGTCCGTATATAAAGCTGTTTCCGTGTTTTCAGACCGCTCAAAACTCGCGTATTTTTGAGCTACTTAACCCTCGCTTGGAAAGATTCGAAATATGCTGATTTTTCGTTGTTCCGCTTGCTCCTGATTTTATCGTTCACATTTATTAATGTTCACAATATTAAATCCCATGATTTATATTAATAAAATTGACGGCTATTATCAAAAAGAGTAAAGATGTTTTATATAGAGACGAGCGGAATTTAGTTATATAAAATTTATATTTAAATAATTGAAAACTAATTTTGGAAGTTTATGCTAAATAAATATACACTTTTAGTTACAGTTGTGTAAGTATCTAAAACCCAATTAGTTATTATTAAATAATATAGTTTTCATAAGAAACTTATGATACTTTTTCAAGAAACATTGCATATGCTTCATCATTATCTGTTTGTTATTTGTAAATAACTAAATAATACCCAGTTAGTTTCCTCTTTGTTGTTCAAAATATACTTTGTAGCATATTTATACCAATGTTTTTGTTTTATAAAAATAAAATGCAAATACATAAAATCTACGTTTCGCATTCATGCTTTTGAATTATTAAATATAAACATTTAAATCATAAAATTTCTCTTTATTGTGTTGCATATTTTAATTTTTTGTTTTACCTTTGTAAAATCTTAGTAATACGTGGCTTTGGCCCTAAAAATTGTGGTAAGCATGGAATTTAAGGATAGAATCGAGCTTCTGATGAAGACCCAGCACATGAACAGACAAGTGTTCGGACAGCTTACGGGTATGTCGCAATCAACGTTGAGTAACATCTTCAATGGGAAGACCCAGCCCACCCTAAAGATAGTCTACGACATAAAGGACAAGATGCCTTCGGTAAATACCGATTGGCTGCTCTTTGGTGTAGGACGGATGTTTAATGACCGTCAGGATGATGCCGACCAAGCTCCTCAGTCTGAGACTGTTGAACCAGCACTCGATTTTTCGGCATCTAGTACCCCCCTACTTCAGTCCAACCAACCTATACAAAATCAGCATCGTGTAATTAATACACCCAATAATTATCTAAATTTGGATGCGAAATATTTTGACAAAATATGCAGGCAAATCACCGAGATTCGCATATTTTATGATGACCAGACTTGGGAGACTTTCGTTCCAAAGAAATAGCCATTGAAATTTGTTTTTCTGCATTCCGTCATTTGTGAATTACGGTTGGTTTAATGAAGTATATTCGTGTTTGTTTTATTTATTTGCCCTGAGGAAAACATAATTTCTTTTATCGTACTGGCACATAAATCATGATTTTTATGTAAATTTGCATCGTGATTAAAAGCTTCACGGTATTTTGTGAGTACTGCTCATGAAATCCAGAAAGTTACATAATGTGAAAAGAACCCATAAACTCGAATCGATGAAGAAACATATTCTAGATCTAACAGTCTCGTCGGTTGAGGCTATTCATGAGAAATATGTCTTGATTAAGCTGACACAGGATGAGCCTCTGCCTGCAATGATGCCTGGACAGTTTGTGGAAGTACGTGTCGATAATTCTCCCACTACTTTCCTGCGACGTCCCATTTCCATTAATTTTGTCGATGAGTCGACCAACGAACTGTGGCTGTTAGTGGCTGCAATTGGCGCCGGCACACGCCGGCTGGCTCGGTTGTGCAAAGGTGACAAGCTGAACTGTGTGCTGCCACTTGGAAATACATTCACAATGCCTGTGAGCAATAGCCAGAGAATCCTTTTGGTTGGTGGCGGCGTGGGCGTGGCTCCCTTGCTTTATTTCGGTAAGCGAATCTCTCAGATGGGTGCTGAGCCAACATTCCTATTGGGTGCCCGTTCGGCCAAGGATCTGCTTCTGCTGGATGAATTTAAGAAGTACGGGCGCGTATACGTGACCACTGAGGACGGTTCTGCCGGTGAGAAAGGCTTTGTCACCAACCATTCAATCCTTCAGCAAGAGCATTTCGACCAGATTTCCACTTGTGGTCCTAAGCCTATGATGATGGCAGTGGCAAGATATGCTCGGAAAGCCGACATTGACTGTGAGGTATCGTTGGAGAACAAGATGGCCTGTGGCTTGGGAGCCTGTCTGTGTTGTGTGGAGAATACGACCGAAGGCAATGTGTGTGTATGTACTGAAGGTCCAGTGTTAAATATTAAGAAGTTATTATGGCAATTCTAAATGTTAAAATAAATGACCTGGAGTTGAAGAATCCAGTAATGACCGCTTCGGGCACTTTCGGTTATGGATTGGAGTTTGCTGATTTTGTTCCGCTGGACCAGATTGGTGGCATCATCGTGAAAGGTACTACCCTTCATCCTCGCCAAGGTAACAACTATCCACGCATGGCGGAGACATCTGCGGGTATGCTCAACTGTGTGGGGCTGCAGAACAAAGGTGTCGATTATTTCTGCGAGCATATTTATCCGCAGATTCAAGGAATAGCGACCAATGTGATTGTCAATGTGAGTGGCTCTTCGCCCGACGATTACGCCGAGTGTGCAGCCCGTATTGACGCGCTGGAGCACATTCCTGCTATTGAACTCAACATCTCGTGCCCGAATGTAAAGCAGGGTGGTATGGCCTTTGGCGTAACCTGTGAGGGCGCTGCCAGTGTAGTAAGTGCGGTTCGCAAGCGTTATCATAAGACAATGATTGTGAAACTATCGCCCAACGTGACAAATATTGCTGATATAGCTCGGGCTGTGGAGGCCGAGGGGGCCGACAGCGTTTCGCTCATCAATACGCTCATGGGAATGGCTATTGACATCGAAAAGCGCAAGTCGCTGTTGAGCATTGGTACAGGCGGCCTGAGTGGTCCGGCGGTGAAGCCAGTTGCCCTGCGCATGGTGTGGCAGGTGGCCAAGGCTGTGAAGATTCCTGTGGTGGGACTCGGCGGCATTTGCACGGCTACCGATGCCATTGAGTTCCTCATGGCTGGTGCCACGGCTGTGGAGATAGGTACAGCTAATTTCCTTGATCCGGCCGTAACTATTAAGGTGCGCGACGGCATAGACGACTGGCTCGACCGTCATGGCTGCCATTCCGTTCAGGAGATTATTGGTACGCTTGACGCGTAACTGTTTGTTGACGAGAGAGTTCTTCGATGTTAAGAGACTTTTCAAATACATAAGCGAAAAAGCGCTAAGCAGGTTACCTGTTTGCGCAGGTACGATATCTTATAATACAATAGCATATGAGGTGTTTATTAATGTTAGCAGCGTTTCTGGCTGCATCAATGCCATCTGTGGCACAGCAAGTAAAGTATTCTGTCAAAGGCACATACTCGGGCAATGGTATGAAAATCTATCTGATTGACAAACTGACCGAGAAGAATATCGACAGCGTCGTCGTTGCAAAAGGCAAGTTCTCGTTCCGAGGAAAAGCCGAGAAAGATGCCTTAATGGCCGTTAAGGCAGAGAATCGGGAGTGGGTGATAGATTTCTTCAACGATGGATCGCCTGTTAAAGTCAATGTCAACGACAGTACGCTGAAAGGTTCTCCACTGAATGAGCGTCTGACAAAATACGAGGTTGAGCAGGATCTTCCAAGAAGGGCTTTCGGAGCTAAGGTTGCCTCGATGAGCCGGGAGGAATTGTTGGCCCATGAGGAAGAAATCATGAATGAGGTGAACAAGATGATTGACGGACAGGTTACTTATGCGAACAAGATTTTTAAGGAAGAGAGTAGTTCGCTGATTCCTTTGGCTTTCTCGCAATTGTATTTCTACGATAATGGAGTAGACGTTTACGACAAGTTGGTGAAAGATCAACTGGTATACTCCAACCATCCCTATCTGAAAAAGGCAAGAGACGAGGTGGCTGAAATGCTTCAGCCGAAGGACAACACGAAAACTGCTTTTATAGGCCAGCAGTTTACCGACTTGGAAATGGCAGATCCGGACGGTAAGATGCACAAAATCAGCGAGTTTGTAGGTGAAGGGAAATGGGTGCTCGTAGATTTCTGGGCATCGTGGTGCGGCCCTTGCCGGGCAGAAATGCCCAACGTGCTTGAGGCGTACAACAAGTACCATGCCAAAGGTCTCGAGGTAGTTGGTATTTCGTTTGACCAGAAGAAGGAAGCATGGGTAAAAGCTATCGAGCAAATCAAAATGCCGTGGATGCAGCTGTCTGATTTGAAAGGTTTTGAGTGTGCCGCCGCTCCGGTATATAAGATTGATGCGATCCCCGACAATATCCTCATTGATCCGCAAGGTAAGATTATCGGCCGCGCCCTTCGCAGTAAGATGCTGCATGCTCGTTTGCAGGAAATATTCGGAGAGTAAACTTGCAGCATAACATTGGATCATACATACCCATTTTTAAAGAATAGGGGGCTTTTAAAAGTATGTGACTGTGTTAGAAAGTTTATCTAAAAATGATAGCTTCCAAATTGTAAGTTAGCCCTGCTAAAAGAACAAGAAAAGAGCCACTTTTGTGCACTTCTCAGAGGGGCGAAGTGGCTTTTTCTTATAGTGTTGTTTCAAACTGTAAGTATTTTCTTCGGTGGAATTCCTGTTCCATTCATCTCTTTTCT
>JAEEXN010000106.1 GCA_016291595.1 Prevotella sp. | reverse complement strand
AAACGCTACATCGACAGACACGACAAAGATTATTCGCAGGGTAGATCTGCCACATGACGATATCGCAGAGTTGTTCCCCGACAAGTCTGCCACAAATATCAATAACGGCAAGAAATGGTCGTTAGAACTGGCTTACACAGGGCAGTTCGACGAGCAGAACCGTTATCATCAGCCGTTCAGCTATAAGTCAACGCCGGCTGGCGATAAGATGGATGGCCCGACCCCAACCATTCCGAGCAGCATTGATAACTGGACGGACTATGCTGTCTATCTGGCAAATAATCCTGATGCCGTGAATGCCCAAACCCGTAGCGTCATCATGCGCATCGCCCTGAACAATGCCAACCGTCCTGGTGAGGACAAGATTCTGCGCACGAGCCATCACCGCATGCCCGTCACATGGTCGCTGGCGTTGAAGTACAGATTGAGCAACCGTTTCGGAGTGGAGTCTGGCCTCAGTTACAACCGCCTGGCCTCCGACTTTGAGACGGGAGCCGACGGCAACACCATCCGCGAGCAACAGACCATCCACTACCTGGGCATCCCCATGAAGGGCATCTATCATATGTATGGCGGAAAACGATGGTCTCTTTACGGCAGTGTGGGTCTGACAACCGAAATCCCCGTCCGCTCTACCCTCCATTCTGACTACTACGTGGATGGCCAGTATGAAGGCAGCGACAAGACTACTTTCCACTCCCCGTGGCAGTTCTCTACCACCTTCGGCACCGGTCTGCAATACCACCTGACACCCAACCTCGGCTTCTTCGTGGAACCAAGTCTGCAGTACTATCTCCCGACAAAGAGCAGCATTGAGACCTACCGCACAGAACATCCGTTTAGCTTCTCTCTGCCATTGGGCATCAGATTGACGTGGTAGCCGTGCAGTCTTTCTAAAAATCAACGGACAATATCAATAGAGAAACCCATATTTTAAACTCTGAAGAATATGAAACAGTACAAACCTATCACTTGGATGATGGCGATAGCCATAGCCGCCACAACGATGAACGCTTGCAGCAGCAATGACAACGAACCGGAGAAGCCCTTTACGACTGACCCCGTAGAAAAAGCCACGCTCTATGTCTGTGGCATCAGCCAGTCGGGGACACGCTCTATCAGCGATGCGCAAGATGTCCTTTTCACCGGGGATGACATTGAATGGTTTAACGCCACCACTCGCGAAGTCAAGTTGAAGGATATAGGAGAACCGCTGCACAAACGGCTGGAGCCATACCGTGAAATCAAATTCTATTTAGGAGATAATGATCTGTTTGTAGTCAACAGTTTCGTCAGCGATATACACAGTATGATTTTCACCGACCTCGTCTTGCACTATGATGTGATTACTGACCCCAACCAGGGCCACTATTATCTGCACGACTGCTATCCCCCGCAGTTCATCGACGACGAGCGCACGCAGGCGAACATCAAGAAGAATGCCGGACAGTGGGAGTTGTTCACTAACTATCTGGAGAGTAAGGGGAAATTGAGAAAATAATCACTCACTCCGCGCAGTCATTGGTTGCAGTTTTGGACTTTATAGGTAGAGAACAAAACTGCAACCAATTGTTTTATGTACACCATTTACGATTATGCCTACAACGGGCTACTCTATCTGAACAACATCATGCTGCCACGCCACAAACGGCTGTCGCAACTGATGATCTACTCAACTACGGCCTGCCAGTCGCGCTGCAAGCATTGTAATATCTGGCAGAAACCAGTGGAACACCTGTCGCTCGAAGACATCCGGCGCATCATGGAGAGCCGATGCGTGACCAAAAGGACTACCGTAGGTCTGGAGGGTGGCGAGTTTATTCTTCACCCGCAGGCATCGGAGATCATGGCGTGGTTCCGTGAGCATCACCCAAACTACACACTGCTTTCTAATTGTCTTGCGCCCCGCCGTGTCATCAATGCCGTCCGACGCTATCAGCCCCGTCATCTGTACGTTTCTCTCGATGGTGGCCGCGAGACATACCAGCGGATGCGTGGGCGCGACGGTTACGACCGCGTGATTCAAGTAGTGGAAACTCTGAAGGATGAGGTACCACTGTCGCTGATGTTCTGCCTCTCGCCATGGAACTCATTCGATGATATGGCCTTCGTCATTGATGTGGCAAAGCAATATAACGTGGATGTGCGCATTGGCATTTACGGGACAATGGCTTTCTTCGATACGACCAACGAACTGCTGAGGGCATCAGACTTCGTGAAAAAGATTCCTCCAAGCATCCACCAGACACAAGAGAACTTCGACTTCGTGGCCCTCTACGACCAGTGGCGCAATGGCAATCTGCGATTAGGCTGCCAGAGCATCATGAGCAGTCTCGTCATCCATAGCAATGGCGATGTACCACTTTGCCAGAACCTTGATATCGTGCTCGGAAATATCCACAACCAGTCACTCGACGAGATTTTCAACGGTACTGAGTCGTGCCATGCGCAGTGTCATTTTTCCAAGAACTGTAACGGCTGCTGGATTAACTTCCACCGCAAGTATGATATCATCCTCCTTCGTAATATGGAGCGACTGCTGCCCAAATGGCTCATCGAGAAATTCTATGGGCCGTACCAATGGACTAATGACCCACACACAACCTATTTCCAATATTTCAAAAGCTGATGATACAACAGTTGATTAACCGCTACAAGCGCTTCCGTACGGAGCGATATCTCGCCCAAACGTACCAATGTTCTTATGCCTTCGTGGGCATGGGCCAGCACTCGTTGACCAACCTTTATCCCGTGCTTCATTACCTTGGTGTGCCGTTAAAATACATCTGCATCACTTCAGAAAGGAAGGAACGGCTGATAGAACAGAAGTTTCCGCATGTGAAAGCCTCAACCTCACTGGATGAGATCCTGAAAGACGAGAGCGTCAAAGGCGTATTCGTCTCTGTTTCTCCTCCTGCTCATTTCTCTATCGCCTCGCAGATTCTGAGAAGCGGAAAGTCATTGCTTATTGAGAAACCTCCCTGCCAGACACTCGAAGAACTCGACAAACTGATTGACCTTCAACGGCTTTATGGCTCACCTGTTGCCATGGTCGGCCTTCAGAAACGCTATGCTCCAGTCGTACAAATCCTTCGGAAACGTCTCGCCAAGGAGCATCTTATCAATTACGATTTCCATTACCTCACCGGTAACTACCCCGAAGGCGATGCTTTGTTGGATTTATTCATTCATCCTCTCGACCTCGTGATCGATCTTTTCGGCAAGCCCGAAATCCTTGCTTGTCAACAAACTGCCAAAGATTCCTACATTCTCATGCTCCGCCATCCTCACACCATCGGCACCCTCGAATTCTCCACCGCTTACAGCTGGACAGCCGCAGAAGAGTCCCTCAAGGTGTGTTCGTCAAACGGTATCTACCGCCTCTCACAGATGGAAGAACTAACCTTTGAACCTAAATCATCCTCCATCCTCGGCATCCCCATCGAGAAAGTTCGCTCCTACAACAAAACCATCGAACTACTATACTGTCGCAACAACTTCATACCTACACTCCCAAACAACCAAATCTATTCGCAGGGGTACTTCCATGAACTACAAGCCTTCGTCGATGCAGTCGAAGGCTACCGGGATCTTACCCTCACTGACTTGAAATCGGTCAGAACCGTATATGAAACCATTGTAAGAATCCAGGCATCAAATAAACAATAGGCAAAAGGCATCAACAGATGTACAAATTCCTTTTTCTCCGACATTATTTTTGGACTATTAAGAGAAAAAAAGTACTTTTGTTTCGTTTTTGGGTTAGCATTTTGAACGTCAGACGGGTATTACTATATAAAAAGACGTGATGGAAAGACAACGTATCCAACGGCTGTTCAAGCAGCACTATGCCAAGATGCTGAGGGTGGCACGCACGATCCTCTACGACGAGCAGGAGAGCAAGGATGTGGTCAGCGACATCTTTGAGGGATTGCTCCGTGGACAAACAGTGCTGATGCCCGACACCGAGGAACGCTACCTGCTGACGAGCGTTCGCAACCAGTGTCTGAAGCGTATCCGACATCAGGAAACGAGGCTCCGCATGGAGGCTGCTACTGCAGAGCAGACTTCTGAAGTTGCCGACAATGACGATGAGCGCATGACAGATATCGTGGAGTTTGTCGTCGGCCATCTGACGGAACAAGAGCAACGCATCTTCCACCTCCGTTTCGCTGAAGGGTATAGCTATGAGGAGATAGCTTCTGCTGAAGGTATCAGCCGCGTGGCAGTTTGGAAACATCTTTCTCACGCCTTAAAGGAAATCAGAAACCGTTTTAATCCGAAAGCATTATGAAACCAACTGACCACAACAAGCAGCTTTACCGCGACATGCAGGAAGAGCCCGACAAATATTCCGACCAGGAGATTGAGGCCATGATGGACGAGGTTGACCAAACGCCCGATGTAGACGAGGCCTGGCAGCAATTCGACCGGCAGCACATACCCTCAGAACACCCCATACATACGTGGCGTAAGATCGCTGCCATACTCATCGGCATCATAACGATATCCGGCATTGCCATTGCGGCTATCCACATCGTGCGCAACCATGAAGTTAAGCCTGTTGCTGTGTCACAGCAACCCACGACTGTTGAAACACGGATGCCTGATACTCACGAACAGCCTGCCGACACGACGGTCAGCATGCAGCCTGTCATCTTCGACAACATTCCCTTCGACAAGATGTTGACCGAAATAGCAAACTACTATCACGCAGAGGTCGTCTTCCAGAATGAGGAAGCCCGCCAGCTCCGCTTCTATTTTGTGTGGTATCAGGATCAACCGCTTGAGAAGGTCGTGGAGACGCTCAACCATTTCGAGAGTGTGAACATGATGGTGGACGACAAGAAACTGATTGTACGATGAAAAAGCTATTGTTTACGATTGTTGCTCTTGCCGTTGCCGCTCTTGCTGACGCACAAAAGATTTCCCATACATACAACAATGTATCCATATCTGAGGCCTTGCGGCAGCTAAACGAGCAGTCCAAGGACTACACGATCAACTTCCTATATAATGAGTTGGAAGACTTCCGCATTACTACATCATTCCGGAACAAAAGCCTTCCCGATGCCATCGAGCAGATGATAGGCTTCTATCCGATCCGAATGACCGTCACCACCGATGATCGTCCTGAAATACAAGGGAAGCGAAAACAGCAGATCTTTGTGGAATGTACCCACAAGACAAGATCCCGCTACAAAGGTACCATTATCGACGAAAAGGGTCAGCCAGTGCCCTACGCGAATGTTTACCTGCTTTCTCCGTCAGACTCTACGGTTATCGGGGGTGGCGTGAGCAACGAGGCTGGTCTCTTCGTCATTCCTTGCGACGTGATGCCTGTTTTGGCCCGCATTACATATGTCGGCTACAAGACCGTCTATCGGTTATGCAACCAACCCGAAGTGGGAGTGGTTAAGATAAAGCCAGAAAACTACACGCTGAATGGCGTCGTTATACAGGGCGAACGGCCCAAGGTGCAACTGCAAGGCAATTCGCTCGTCATGAATGTGGAGGGCACGGTGATGGAACGACTGGGTACGGCCGAAGATGTGCTGTCGCGGGTGCCTACCATCTCAAAGAAAGGTGAAGGCTTTGAAATCTTAGGAAAAGGCGCTCCGCTGATTTACCTGAACAACCGCAAACTGACCGACTTGCAGGAACTGAGGAACATCCAGTCGGACAACATCAAGAACGTAGAAGTCATTCAGAATCCCGGTGCCCGATATGACGCATCCGTCAATGCGGTCATTATCATTCGCACCAAACGCACAGCAGGCGAAGGCCTTGGTGTAGAACTGAACTCATGGAGTCGTAAAGGGCATGGCTTTGCAAATAACGAGCGCATCAACCTTACCTATCGAAAAGGAGGACTTGAATTGTTTGCCAACCTCTTTGGAGCTTACAACAAGCGGTGGGAGAAGGGCGAGTTCGAGCAGACCGTCTTTGCCGACACGCTGTGGGTAATTACCAACAAGGAGAGGAACAAGGTTTACAATCCATTCCTTGAAGGCCGTTTCGGCTTCAACTACCAGCTTAACGATAACAATTCTTTTGGCGGCTTCTATCAGAATACCTACGACTACGTGAAGACTTGGAGCGACGATGACGATGACCTGCAAGCCAACGGCAATATGTATGACCGTTTGCAGAACAGCAGTGTCAACAGAGCCGAAGGTGCCCCCAAACACCAAGTGAATCTCTACTACACAGGCAAGATAGGAAAGCTCGCCATCGACTTCAATGCCGACTATACCTATCGTAGCCAGCGTAACCGCAATCAGCAACAGGAACTGAGTGACGAGTTTGATGACCGCGATGTGAACACGTACGCCCTGACGCGCAGCCGACTGATGGCAGAGAAACTCTTCGTGACGCATCCGATAGGGAAAGGACAGATTGAGGTTGGCGAGGAGTACACCAATACCCGCTGGAACAGCAGTTTCGAGAACGTGGAGGGCTACATCGCCAATAGCAATAACGAGCAGCATGAGCAAGCCATTGCCCCCTTCATAGAACTACGCCAACAGATTGGCCGTCTTCAGTTGGCAGCTGGTTTGCGCTATGAGCATGTGATGTCTGAATACTTCGTTGGTGGCATCCGTCGCGACGACCAAAGCCGTACCTATAACGACTTCTTTCCATCGGTTTCCTTATCAACTTCTGTGAAGAAAGTGCAACTTTCCTTCAGTTATGCCAAGCGCACTACGCGTCCGTCTTACTGGCAGCTGAGTAGTGATGTCATCTATGAGAACCGTCTGAACTTGCAGACGGGCAATCCCTATCTGAAACCAGTTAAGTACCACAACATAAATACAATGGCTATGTGGAAGTGGCTCTATCTCAATGTCAACTACTCCCATTGCGTAGATCCCATCCTTTATACGGCAGAAAGTTTGGAGAACGATAGCAAGGTAAACCTCGTTACCCACAGGAACTACGACCATGCCGATTGGATCACAATCACGCTGGGGGCACAGAAGAATGTCAAATTGGGTCACGAAGTCACATGGACTCCGCAATACAACATATCACTGATGAAGCCGTGGCTTAAAGCGGAGTTTCTGGGTGAACAGAAGAGTTTCAATCAGCCCATGCTGTCGTTGCAATTGGGCAACATCGTCACGTTTCCTCACGACTGGCTCGTGCAGGCCGATTTCAACATGCACACCCACGGCAACAGCGGCGCAAATGCCAAATTCGACTGTACTAATCCTATTCTTTCACTTAGTGTCAGCAAGGACTTTTGCAAACGTCGCCTTAACATCAAACTCTCAGGTAATGACCTCTTCAACGGGGCCATCAATCGCTTCACGCTCTACAGTAACCGCATGATGTTCCGCAAGATGGAGGACAACGACTCACGTTGCGTGCAGCTCTCCCTGCGCTATCGCTTCAACGTCACGCCTTCGAAGTACAAGGGCACAGGTGCTGGTAATGCAGAGAAGAACCGACTGTAAAAACAAATGGCGTTTCGGTATCAACAGGGTCTTACCTGCTTCATCATTACAACCAAAGGAAAGAATCACTTGGTACGGAACGCCATACCATTCACGTCCACATGCAGAAAGAAAGGGCTCCAAAGCATGTTGCTACGTTGCAATAGAATGCATAAACAAACACGCTCTCAATTCATTTTACGGCAAATCAGCAACAAATGGTCTTTTTCGCCTGCCGTAGTGGCAAAAATATAGGTATCACCGCCATCTTTCAGGTGCAGTCGCTTGCGCAATTCCGCCACCGAGAGGGGGAAGTTGCGCACGGCAATATTGGCACTGTCGATGCCGCTGAGCGCCGCTTTCAGCTCGCGTTTGTTCATCGTGGTGGTACGAACGATCTCGAACTGACGACCTGGGAAATCACCGATGAAATGGGGAGAAACAAACAAATGGCTGTTCTTTCCCACGGGTTGTACACCAAACCGCTCTGCCACCGCACCGAAACAACCGGCTTTCATGATGCTGGCATTGGGCTCATAGAGAAAGAGCGAGTCGGGAGATGAGAGACGGGAAGGATCAGACACAGGCAGGTCACCATACAACAGGTCACCGCTGACCTCGAAGACATCATCGTTGTTCACACAGAAAAGACGGAATGCCTCGGACGATTCTCGCGAAAGAACCAGCAACAGTTCCTTACACTCATTACCAACGGAGACGATATGCACTTCCGTCACGCTCCAGCAGCCTGTCGCACGCAGCTCTGCAACCGCCTGATGCCAGTCGAGCATGGGCGAGAGCTTGAGCATACAGAAATGGCATTTTTTGGCGATTTCATCGCTAATAGCCACCACATCGGGCGTACAGTCGGCCATTCCGAAAGTGCGCTGACCGTGCTCGTCGCGGCGGGCTGGGTCGATGTATATCAGATGGACCGGCTGCATCTGACGCAGATAGTCAACGCCATCGCCACAGACCACTTCGGCATGTGGGATTCCCAGCAACTGGAAATTATGGCGGGCAGCATCGCAAAGATGCTCCTGACGCTCCACATACACCGCCTTCGGGAACTGTTTTGCCAGAAAAGAGAAGTCCACACCGAAACCTCCCGTCAGATCGGCCATACTCCGTTGCTGCTGTCCATCCAGCAGGCGGGCGGCAAGAGTGGCCTTATAACGGGCTGTCTGCTCACTGCTGCATTGTTCCATGGAGAGATGAGGCGGATAGATCAGGCCCTCGACGACTGCCCACGAAGGCAGTTTCTGGCGCGCCTTCTGCCGTCCCGCAATCTGCTGCAAGGCAAAAGGCAGGTCAACATCGCCCGTACGAGGTGCACGCAAAGCCAATTGGCGCACATCGTCGTCGGCGTGTTGCCGGATAAAGTCGAGGGTCTGCTGATTCATGTTGCAAAGATAACAAATAATCATGAAAACGCCATCGCCGGACCGCCATATTCTAATCAGGCATCAAATAGGTTGCAACTAACCGATAAATTACATGCTAATCAGGCATCAATCGCAAGCTAACTAAGCATCAATTACAACCCAATCAGGCATCAATTCGACCTTAATCAGGCATCGATTACAAATTTCGGGCAAATGGCACACGCGGACGTCATTGTGCAACGGTGTTCTTTTATCCGGGATAAAGGACTATCGGGAACGCACGAGGGATGTTCAGCGGTGAGAAAAAAGGAATAAACTGACGAGGGGTTGGAAAGAGAAAGGAACAAACAGAAATGTGAAAACTATCTTAAAAAAAGACGTATTCTCTTGCTGCATTCGGAAAAAGTATATACCTTTGCAGCCGGTTCTCTGAAATATTGACAGAAGAAAGGGGCGTAGCCCAGTTGGTTTAGAGCGCTGCAGTCACATTGCAGAGGTCATCGGTTCGAGCCCGATCGTCCCTACTTCTTGTTCGTTTCACCACATTTCCATCTTTTTTTTATTTCACTCTACATATTCATCCACTGGCGGCGCTCTGTGTCGTCCATTTTTTCTATGGCATAACGCAAGGTGGTACGGTGCATCTCGTGCACATGCTGTCGCAGGAAGTCGCGGAGCAAATCCATACTGACCCGCTTCCCCATCTCGCGGAGCATCCATCCAACCGCCTTGTGCATCAGGTCGTGGGAATGACGCAGGTGCATCTCGGCATAGCGCAGGCACCATGAAGGGTCGCCCTCTTGCGTGGTGGCGAGTGTGCAGATGATGCTCATGCGCTGTCGCCACAAACTGCTGCTGCGGGCCAGGCCGTCTATCAACTGCTGCTTGTCACCAAGATGCGTGGGAAGCAACAACCACCGCCCGAGAATCTTCGGGGCCGAGAGGTCGACCA
>JAEEXN010000105.1 GCA_016291595.1 Prevotella sp. | reverse complement strand
TTCCAGCCAAAAGGTTCCGTGCATTAGTGGATTCACAGGTAGGTTAGTGTTCTCCTTAAAGTTATATCCCAAACTCGCATCAATATTTTTGTAGTTGTCATAACCAATTCCAATATCTTGATGATTGCAGTCTATCTCTAGGTCTAAAACAGCCACTTTAACATTAGAATCGCCAGTAGTGATGTCCCAAGTATTTGGCATGTTAATTGCTGACAAAAACCATTGATTGCTGTAACTTGAGTCATTTGGAGACATGCTAATTGTCGCAACATCTGCATATTTGACAAATTCAAATAAATTACTCTTTTCTAATTCGTCTACAAAGACAGTTACATCAGTCCCTTCG
This sequence comes from Prevotella sp., assembly GCA_016291595.1. Classification (GTDB taxonomy): domain Bacteria; phylum Bacteroidota; class Bacteroidia; order Bacteroidales; family Bacteroidaceae; genus Prevotella. Next base: position 9,647 of record JAEEXN010000105.1, on the reverse strand, counting down.
GGAACGTATAAATCAATGTATCCGAGTTGATTAGACCGAAGTGGTATTAAACTTCTGCATAAGGATTTCTGAGGTTTTAACTTGACAGTTACTACTCTCTCATTCACAAGAGAACGAGTTCTTCCATTGTCATAGCTAACAAAAAGTTTCCCCTTTTCTCTTACCAAACTTCTATTTTTGATTATTTGAGCGTTCGTATTTGATACAGCAAAAAACAACATCAAAAAACAGAGAAAAATACCTCTAGACATTCTTTTCAATTCCATGATTAAACTTTTTAATCGTTATTTCTCGAGTAGACAATTTGGGGTATACCCCCCAAAACAAATATTCTACAAATGCAGTAATTGCACCTTCCTTTGTATGTTCAAAGTATAAATATAATGTTTGACTTTTACCATCCAAGAGAATCTTTTGCTCTTTCAAATAATACCCGGCATCTATATATACTTTTCCAATTACCAATGAATATATAGAAAAATCTATTTGAGGGAGTTGCCCTCTACCAAAATAAGCTGAACGAAAATCTTTTTCGTTGTTAATGACACATACAGCTTCTCCTTTTATCGTAGTGTCCCTAAAGAAGACCCTCATGCCATTAAACATTTCATTTGAGGCTGTTTGGAAAAAACTCTCGACATTTTCTTCATTATGGTTAGGAAACGAAAACTTCTCATTATCCTCATCATTACTGCACCCCACAAATCCTATCATCAGCAGGAGCAGGCAAATCAAAATGGTTTCGAATTTTGTTTTAGTTTTCATCGTCGTGCTTTTATTTTTGGTTCTGTCGCAAATATACAAAAAATAGCAATACCATGCAAGACTTATACCTGTTTTTTTTTGAATATGTTTGATATTTAACACTTTACACGGTTATCGCATAGAACATTCACCTGATACGATTCCTCCTTCACCCTAAGGACTGCTTTACGCATGATAAGCCTTTGTTCGTTTGTGGAAACAAGGGGTGTGGTTGGCAGTCTGACATGATATCATACAAAAAAGAGCCGACAGTTGGCTGTCAGCTCCTTGTTCGTATTGCAGGTTATTCCCTTCGCAAGAATTACCTATACGGCAGGCATCTTACTCCTTCACGCGGTTGAGGTAACTGCCGTCGCGGGTGTCAACCTGGATGAGGTCGCCCTCGTTGATGAACAAAGGCACGCGAATCTCTACGCCAGTCTCGAGTGTGGCAGGCTTGGTAGCATTCGTAGCGGTATCGCCTTTGATGCCGGGCTCAGAGTGGGTGACGCGCAGGTTGGTCTTCACTGGCATTTCTGCATAGAGAATAGTGCCGTCGGTGCTGTCGGCAACAACCTCTACGATGTCGCCCTCTTTCATGTATTCATGACCGATAACGAGGTCATTGGCAATGGGAATCTGCTCGAAGCTCTCCTGGTTCATGAAGATACGGCCCGTAGAGTCTTCGTAGAGATACTGATAGGGACGATGCTCGATGACGACGTCCTCGAGCTTCTCACCGATGTTATAACGGCGCTCCAGCACGCGGCCGTCGGATACGTTCTTAACCTTGATGTTCATGATGGTGTTACCCTTACCTGGCTTTCTGTGCTGGAAGTCAATGCACACCCAAATACCACCATCCATGCGAATAGCAGTACCTTTCTTAATGTCTTGTGAATTAATCATATAAAAATATCTAGATATTGTATTTAAATTCGGTGAAAATTCGTTTTTGCGGTGCAAAGTTACGAATAAGCGAGCAAAATGCAAAATGAAAATGTATTTTTCTTTTCATTTTCGAGCGAAAGTACCTTCGACAGGGGTCAAAGTTACGAATAAGCGAGCAAAATGCAAAATGAAAATGTATTTTTCTTTTGTTTTTTCGAGCGAAAGTACCTTCGGCAAAGCCAAAGTTACGAAAAAAAGTGAAAAGTAGAAAGTGAAAAGTGAAAAAAAACGTTTTAAACTTGCGTAATTCAAAAGAAATGAGTACTTTTGCACCCCAAAATGTTGAATAAATAATAAAATAAAATAGTATAAAGCAATGAAAAGAACATTTCAGCCCCACAATCGCCGTCGCGTAAACAAGCACGGTTTCCGTGAGAGAATGGCAACAAAGAACGGCCGCCGCGTATTGGCCAGCCGTCGTGCCAAAGGTCGTAAGAAGTTAACTGTTTCTGATGAGCATCACGGAAAGTAATCCGTAGAGACGGTTCAAGGAAAACAAAACGAAGAAAACAGAAAGAAGTAAAGCCTGTCCTTTGCTTCTTTCTGTTTTTTATGCCTATATGGTTGCAAGACAGTGCTTTCCCTTGCTGCTCCATGACACCACGCGTCTGTCTTCTGCGTCCAGATGACGATGAAGGCAATACCTTGATAGACGTTTCGTCTGCCGAAGGAAGAACCCTTGGATTTCCCATGGTTTTTCGTATTTTAGGATTATGCCGAGGGTTCTTCCACTTGAAAAAGAAAGAAAAACAAGCATTTCTTTTGCATTTTGCTTGCTTTTCTGTATCTTTGCCAATAAATCGGCGAAGTTACTCTGTCTCGGCAAAAAAAGAAACGAGTTTCTTTGTTTTGCTCTCGACTTTTCGTATCTTTGCACTATCTTTATAGCTATAACGAGACAAACATATGAAATCATCAGATTTCTTCAAGAAATTGCTAAGTAGCTACCTTTGGCTGAATCTGCTGGCCATGGCCGTTGTAGTGGTGCTGTTGTGCTTAGGTGTTAAGTACGGCATTGACCTCTATACCCATCATGGCGAGAAGATTGAGGTGCCCGACGTCAGGCACAAATCCATCAAGGATGCCGAGTTCTTGTTGGAAGACAGAGGACTTGTGGTGCTTGTCAGCGATACAGGATATATAAAGACCCTGCCTCCCGATTGTGTCTTGGAACAGTCGCCCGCAGCAGGTGCCATTGTGAAGTCGGGACGGATTGTCTATCTTATCATCAATTCCGACAGCTCTCCGAAGCTGACCATCCCCGATTTGGTTGACAACAGTTCTGCCCGAGAGGCGCGTGCCAAACTCTTAGCCATGGGCTTCAAGGTGTTGCAACCGGAATATGTTCCTGGAGAGAAAGACTGGGTGTATGGTATTAAGTGCCGCGGCCGCAACGTAGTGAAAGGTGACCGTGTGTCGGTTGAGGACCCGCTTATCCTTCAAATCGGTGACGGTAAGCGCGACACGCTGGATTCGGTAATCTATACAGACCCGATTTTCGAGCCAGAGTTTGATGAGGAAGATGAGTTTGAGGAAGTGACAGAGCCGGAACCGGCTACGCCAACCAACCCTGTAACGCCTACAGAGCCCGCCAAGGTGCCTGAGGAAAAGAAGACAGAACCTGCTGAGCCCGTGAAGAATGAGTAACGAAGAGATAGAGGAAATCATCGACGACGAGGAGCAACAACTATATGAACACTATCGTATAGTGGCTGACAAAGGACAGGAACCGCTCAGAATTGACAAGTTCCTGTTCGAGCATATGCAGCACAGCAGCCGTAATCGCATTCAGAAAGCGGCAGAGGCGGGTTTCGTGCATGTGAACGAGCGCCCCGTGAAGAGCAACTACAAGGTACGTCCGGGCGACGTGGTGACCCTGATGCTCGACCGTCCGCACTACGATACGACCATTGAGCCCGAGGATATTCCCCTGGATGTGGTGTATGAGGACGATCAGCTGATGGTCATCAACAAGCCTGCCGGCTTGGTGGTTCATCCCGGATGCGGCAATTTTAATGGCACGCTGGTCAATGCCGTAGCCTGGCATCTGCGCAATATGCCCTCCTACGATCCTAACGACCCTGAGGTGGGGCTGGTGCATCGTATCGACAAGGACACCAGCGGACTGCTCGTTGTTGCCAAGACGCCCGAGGCGAAATCGAAACTGGGTGCCCAGTTCTTCAACAAAACCACCCATCGCAGCTATTCAGCCATTGTGTGGGGCAACTTTGTGGAGAACGAGGGGCGCATAGAAGGCAACATCGGGCGCGACCCCAAGGACCGCCTGCGCATGACGGTGTTCCCCCCGGACTCAGAGATCGGCAAGCCTGCCGTTACCCATTATCGGGTTATCGAGCGTTTCGGCTACGTGACCTTGGTGGAATGCATCCTTGAGACCGGCCGTACTCACCAGATACGTGCCCACATGAAGCATATCGGCCATCCGCTGTTCGGCGACGAGCGCTACGGAGGAACGGAAATCTTGCGCGGAGAGCGCAGCAGCACCTATAAGGCATTTATCAACAACTGCTTCAAGATCTGCAACCGTCAGGCGTTGCATGCCCGCACCTTAGGCTTTGTCCATCCCATAACGGGGAAACAGATGGACTTCAGCTCGGAACTGGCCGACGACCTTGCGCGATTGATAGAGAAATGGCGCGGGTATATGAAAGGAAATGAATATAAAAACTTAGAATATAAAGAATGAATAGTATGAAAAGAACGATAGCTATCGTCTGTGGCGGAGACTCTTCTGAGTATAATGTCTCGTTGCGCTCTGCCCAGGGACTTTATTCCTTTTTCGACAAAGAACGCTATGATGTCTACATCGTTGAGATTAAGCACCAGGACTGGCACGTGAACTTCCAGGATGGAACTACGGCTCCCATCGACCGCAAGGATTTCTCATTCCAGAAGGATGGAAAGTTCGTGATGTTCGACTATGCGTATATAACGATTCATGGAACACCGGGAGAGAACGGTATTCTGCAGGGTTATTTCGAGCTGATACATCTGCCATATTCCACCAGTGGCGTGCTGGTTGAGGCATTGACCTTCGATAAGTTTGTGCTCAATCAGTATCTGCGCGGCTACGGTGTGAGCGTGGCCGACAGTCTGCTGATTCGTAAGGGCTATGAGGAACTGGTGAGCGACGATGAGGTGGAGGAGCGCATCGGAATGCCTTGTTTCGTGAAACCGGCAGCCGACGGCAGCAGCTTCGGCGTCTCGAAGGTGAAGAATAAGGACCAGTTGGCTCCTGCCATCCGCAAGGCAATGATGGAAAGCGACACGGTGATGGTGGAAAGCTATCTGGCAGGAACCGAAATCACCATGGGCTGCTACAAGACGAAGAAGAAAGAAGTGTTCTTCCCTCCCACCGAGGTGGTGACGAACAATGAGTTCTTCGACTACGATGCCAAGTATAACGGTCAGGTTCAGGAGATTACCCCAGCCCGCATCAGCGACGAGATGACCGAGCGCGTGAGGAAGATTACCAGTCACATCTACGACATCCTGCATTGCAACGGCATCATCCGCATCGACTATATCATCAGCAAGGAAGGCCGCATCAGCATGCTTGAGGTCAATACCACTCCGGGAATGACCGCCACCAGCTTCATCCCTCAGCAAGTTCGTGCTGCCGGTCTCGACATCAAGGATGTGCTGACCGATATTGTTGAGAATCAGTTCGACTATTAAGGAATCAAGGATTAAGGACGAAGAGAGTTATGACCACATCTGTTGCTGAGTTTGACGAGATACGGCCCTACGAGGCTGGAGAGATGCAACAGGCGTTCGAAGAATTGCTGAACGACCGCCAGTTCCAGTTGGTAATGAAGGGCTTTGTGCCCTGGTTGCCGAAAAAGATGCGCAATGCTCTCTTGCGACTGGCCTTCAAAGGGGTGAAGACACCATTGGATTTCCAGAAGCGATTCATGAAACCCGTGGTGAAGCACATTATCCGCAAGCATACCGACGGCTGCTCGTTCGACGATAAGTGCCTCTCGTCGTCAGTAGAAGGCTCCTCTGCGTCCGCCAAGGAGCCCTCTGCATCCGTGGAAGAGCCCTCTGCGCGCTACACGTTCATCAGCAATCACCGCGACATCGTGCTCGACTCGGCATTCCTCGATGTGCTGCTCATGGAGGCCAAATATCCTACCACGGTGGAGATAGGCATCGGCGACAACCTGCTTATCTATCCGTGGATTAAGCGGCTGGTGCGCATGAACAAAGCCTTTACCGTTCGTCGCGGCCTTTCGCCTAAGGAGACATTGCGCTCCAGCCAGCTGATGAGCCGCTACATCCATTATGCCGTGACGGAGAAGAAGGAGAATATATGGATTGCGCAACGCGAAGGCCGTGCCAAAGACTCCAACGACCGCACGCAAGAGGCTGTGCTGAAGATGCTGGCCATGGGCAGTGAGGAGCGCAATCCGGCTGATAAGTTGCGCGACTTGAACATTGTTCCGCTGACCATCAGCTATGAGTTCGACCCGTGCGATTACCTCAAGGCTCAGGAGTTTCAGCAGAAACGCGACAACCCGGCATTCAAGAAAAGCCGTCAGGACGACCTCGACAATATGAAGACGGGTATATTTGGATATAAAGGGCGGGTGGTCTACCGGGCGGCAGCCCCTGTCAACACGTGGATTGACGATTTGGCCGGTCTGCCTAAGACAGAGTTCTACACGGCTTTGAGTGAGCGCATGAATGAGGAGATTCATAAAGGCTACGAGATTTATCCCAACAACTATATCGCTGCCGACGAACTCGAGGGCAACCGGGCATTTGAGGGCAACTACACGGCAGCCGACAAGAAACGCTTCGATGACTATCTGGAGGCGCAAATGGCGAAAGTCAACTTGCCGGATAAGGACGAGGCCTTCCTTCGTGAGCGTATGCTGACCATGTATGCCAACCCGCTCAGGAACTATTTGAAGGTGAAGGGGTAATTAGAATAAAAGAAATGGACTTGGTATGACAAAGAGCATATTTGAATTGGAGGGAAAGTGCATGGCAGCGATGTGGCAAGATATCGTTGGTATTGGGAAATATGTGGTTTTCTGCCTCTTGTCAATCCTTTCTGTTTCCGCTCTTATGTCGTGCGAGTCTGAGAATTATGAGTCGGGCGACGGAAAGTATTCTAATTTGCGGGCCGATTTTGCCGAGGCTCATACCAACCACAACGCACAGTTCTATGGGTTCATGACCGACGATGGCGACTCGCTTGCTATCGCCGAGCCTGTCGCCTATAAATGGGCATCAACGCCCGACAGTACCTATCGTGCTATTGTATATTATAATCAGGTGAAAGGTAAGGCCGAGATTGTGTCTGTGTCTTCGGTGTCGGTGCCTGCCATCTATCCGATATGGAAGTTGAAGGAGATGAAGACCGATCCCGTGAAGCTGGAGAGCAGCTGGCTGAGCCGCAACCGTCGTTACGCGAATCTGGGCATTAACCTGATGACTGGAACGGCGAACGGAAAAGACGAGCGGCACGTGCTGGGTATGTTTTGCGACACGCTTCTGGTGCATGATAACGGACAGAAGCATCTGCATTTGCGCCTCTATCACGACCAGAATGGCGTCCCTGAGTATTATACCACTCGCGGCTATGTCAGCATTTCCTTACAAAAACACCCGTACCGGTTAGGTACGGGCGATACTTTGTCGGTTACCGTCAATACTTACGACGGACCGGTGGTTAAGACCTTTATTTATTAGAGTCGCTCCTTTTATTTTTTGAGCAGCTTAATCTCAAGATTCTTCAGCATGTCTATGGTCATACGCTTCAGGTCATAGTCAGGCATCCAGCCCCATTCGCGGCGCGCACAGGTGTCGTCCATCTTGTCGGGCCAGCTGTCTGCGATGCTTTGTTTCAGCGGATCTACATCGTAAACCATCTCAAACTCGGGCTTGTGCTTCTTGATTTCGGCATAGATCGTCTCCGGAGCAAAGCTCATGGCAGTCACGTTGAACGCATTGTGGTGAACCAGGCGTGTGGGGTCGGCCTCCATGATAGTAATGGCGGCCTTCAGCGCATCGGGCATATACATCATGTCCATCAGTGTACCCTGTGCAATCGGGCATACAAACTTCTCACCACGAACGGCGCTGTAGTAGATGTCGACGGCATAGTCGGTAGTTCCGCCACCCGGAGGAGTCACGTAAGAGATGATGCCCGGGAAACGTACGGCACGGGTGTCGACACCGTATTTACGCTGATAATAGTCGCTGAGCATCTCGGTCGTAACCTTGGTAATACCATACATGGTCTGCGGGCGCTGGATGGTGTCCTGCGGTGTGCCCTTGTGTGGCGTGTGCTTGCCAAACGAACCGATACTGCTGGGCGTGAAGACGGCACAGTTGTTCTCGCGCGCCACTTCCAAGATGTTCCACAATCCGTCAATACCGATTTTCCAAGCCAGCTTCGGCTTCGACTCGGCAACTACCGACAACAGGGCTGCCAGATTGTAGATGGTGTCGATTTGATACTTCTTTACCACCTCGGCGATGCCTGCTCCGTCGGTGACATCAGCCAATGCCGAGGGACCGCCATCCTTCAACTCACCCTTAGGCTCGGCACCAGTGATATAGCCGGCCACCACATGTTCGTTACCATACAGTCTTCTGAGTTCGCGTGTCAGTTCAGAACCGATTTGTCCTGTTGAACCAATCACAAGAATATTTTTCATACTATTATAGATTAAGTTGATTTTTCTTGATCCGATTGATAATTATTAAACCTGATACCATGAAACCGGTCCGTACGGAAAAGGTCCTGAGTATCGTGTGCAAAGATACGTTGTTTCTGCTTATAATTACGCGTTTTCCTGTCAAAATGTTCATTCGACAAGCTTGTTTTTAAGAAAAAATAACACGGCACTTTACATTATGTCGAAAAATATCCGTTACTTTGCACATCAGAAAACTTAATCTTAAAACTATTATAGTTATGTACGGAAAAATGAAAGAACACCTCAGCCAGACGCTTGCTGAGATTCGTGAAGCAGGACTTTACAAGGAAGAGCGTCTCATCGAGAGCCCGCAAAGAGCAGCCATTCAAGTGAAGGGTCAGGAAGTGCTTAACTTCTGCGCCAACAACTATCTCGGTCTTTCCGATCATCCGCGCCTCATCGAGGGTGCCAAGAAGATGATGGACCGTCGCGGCTTCGGCATGTCGTCGGTACGTTTTATCTGTGGCACACAGGACATTCACAAGGAGCTCGAGGCTGCTATCTCTGATTATTTCAAGACAGAGGATACCATTCTCTATGCAGCTTGCTTCGATGCCAACGGCGGTGTGTTCGAGCCTCTTTTCACTGAGGAGGATGCCATCATCTCCGATGCGCTCAACCATGCCTCAATCATCGACGGTGTACGCCTCTGCAAGGCAAAGCGCTACCGTTATGCCAATGCCAACATGGAAGAGCTGGAGAAGTGCCTGCAGGAAGCTCAGGCACAGCGTTTCCGCATCATCGTCACCGACGGTGTGTTCTCAATGGACGGTAATGTGGCTCCTATGGATAAGATTTGCGACTTAGCAGAGAAATACGATGCACTGGTGATGGTCGACGAGAGCCACTCTGCTGGTGTTGTCGGTCCTACCGGTCACGGTGTGAGCGAGTTCTTCAACACATACGGACGCGTGGATATCTATACCGGAACACTCGGTAAGTCGTTCGGCGGTGCCCTCGGCGGATTTACCACAGGCCGCAAGGAGATTATCGACCTGCTGCGTCAGCGCTCACGTCCATATCTTTTCTCTAATTCTCTGGCTCCTGGCATTATCGGCGCATCACTCGAGGTGTTCAAGATGCTCAAGGAGAGCAACGAGATTCATGACCGTCTGGTAGAGAATGTCAACTACTTCCGCGACAAGATGATGGCTGCCGGCTTCGACATCAAGCCTACACAGAGCGCTATCTGCGCTGTGATGCTGTATGATGCCA
>JAEEXN010000104.1 GCA_016291595.1 Prevotella sp. | reverse complement strand
AACTCTGGAAGATTTTATATATGCTCTCATTTTTTACCCCATGTCTTCTTGAAGATTTTGTCCGCTTAAGGACTAAATCGTGCATTTCGCTCGTTTTTTGAATAATTTCTTCACGTTCAAAGAAACAAACTAGTTTCTTTCTTTCTCACTTAATCAGAAATTTCGTACTTTGGCTTTGCCGAAGGTACTAGCACTCGGAAGAGCAAAGAAAAACAAGTTTTCCTTTGGCTTTTCGCTCGTTTTTTGAATAATTTCTTCACGTTCGAAGAAACAAACTAGTTTCTTTCTTTCTCACTTAATCAGAAATTTCGTACTTTGGCTTTGCCGAAGGTACTGCCACTCGGAAATGAAAAGAAAAACGAGTTTTCCTTTTGCATTTCGCTCGTTTTTTCGTACCTTTGCAGCAGATATGCCTTTACCGTTCCATATAGACATCGTCGATTTGGTATTAAAAGGAATACTGATTGGCATCATAGCCTCAGCACCCATGGGTCCTGTGGGTATCCTTTGTGTGCAGCGCACGCTGAACAAAGGACGCTGGTATGGATTCGTGACAGGTATAGGCGCAGCTGCCAGCGACATTATCTATGCGCTCATCACCGGTGCGGGTATGAGTTTTGTGATGGATATCATCAACAACCAGCAAAACAAGTTCTGGCTGCAGCTCTCGGGAAGTATCATGCTGCTCATCTTCGGTATTATCTGCTGGCGCTCCAACCCGACGAAGAACATGCACCATAGTGGCACCAACAAGGGAACATTTGTACACAATGGCGTGACAGCCTTTCTTGTGACATTTTCCAACCCACTGATCATTTTCCTGTTCATGGGTCTTTTCGCACAGTTCGCCTTTGTCATTCCCGACCATCCCTTTGAGATGTTGATAGGTTATATCAGTATTGTTGCCGGAGCCCTCATCTGGTGGTTCGGCCTCACATGGCTGGTCGACAAGATCAGGAACATTTTTGACGAGAGCGGCATTCTGATTATCAACCGCGTCATAGGCTCTGCGGTCATTTTGTTCTCCCTCATCGTACTGTTTGGTACCGTATTTAACCTCTATACATTTAATTACTGACGGGAAAGAGAATTAGCTTTCCTAAAATGAGTTACAAGTTTTTGAAGCATTAAACTTGAAACATTAATCCATATACTTTATACTTCAATAAATGTTTATTGCACAAGAGTTAAGAAAGAAAAGCATTGCCGAATATCTGCTGTATATGTGGCAGGTTGAGGATATCATCCGCGCCTACGACTGTTCGCTGACGCGTTTACGCCGTGAGTATATCGGACGATTCGACTACGATGACGATCAGAAGGAGGAAATGACCGACTGGTATGGCAATCTGGTGACGATGATGAACAGTGAGGGGAAGCGCGAAGGCGGACACCTGCAGATCAACCAGATAACCCTGCAACAGTTAGAGGAGCTGAACGCACAGTTGCTCAGCAGCAGTAAGTTCCCGTTCTACAATGCCGAATACTATAAGGTGCTGCCTTTCATCGTCGAACTACGCAATCGTGGAGCCAACAAAGAGGAGAACGAGATAGAAACCTGTTTCAATGCCCTCTATGGCACGATGATGCTTCGTCTGCAGAAAAAAGACATTTCTCCCGAGACCCAGCATGCCATCCAGGAGATTACCACCTTCATCGGCATGCTCAGCGACTATTATCACCAAGACAAAGAAAAACCACTGGAGTTTGATTGAGGATTATGAATATACTTATTACAGGATGTAACGGACAGCTGGGAAACGAGTTACAGCTGCTCGAGAAAAACCACCCCGGGCACACATGGATTAATACCGATGTGCAGGAGCTTGACATTACCAATCAGCTGGCTGTCGACGACTTCGTGGCCCGCAACAAGATTGACGGTATCGTAAACTGTGCCGCCTATACAGCGGTTGACAAGGCAGAGAGTGAACGCGAACAGGCTACTACGCTCAACACCGTGGCACCCGCTTATCTTGCCGCAGCCGTAGGCAGACGCGGCGGATGGATGATACAAATCTCCACCGACTATGTGTTCAACGGCACGAAGCATCTGCCTTATGTGGAGACCGACACACCTTGTCCAGAGAGCGTCTATGGCAGCACGAAACTGGCGGGAGAACTCGGCGCACAGAAGTTCTGCAAGAACACGATGATTATCCGTACGGCATGGCTCTACAGTTCGTTTGGCAATAACTTCGTCAAGACGATGATCCGTCTGGGTAAGGAGAAGTCCGAACTTGGTGTTATCTTCGACCAAGTTGGTACGCCCACCTATGCGCGCGACCTCGCTCATGCCATCATGACCGCCATTGAAAAGGGTGTCCGTCCAGGTATTTATCACTTCAGCAATGAGGGTGTCATCTCATGGTACGACTTCGCCAAGGCTATCCATCGTCTGGCTGGCATCAATGATTGTAAGGTGCGTCCATTGCACACGAGCGAGTACCCTACTCCCGCCCATCGTCCTCCGTATAGTGTTTTGGACAAATCAAAGATCAAACAAGCCTATGCCATCGACATTCCTTATTGGGAAGACAGCCTGGCCGAGTGTATCAAATTATTGGGCTGAGATGACACAAATTAACAAGAGAATTACAAGGTATTATCACAAGGTAAGTCAATCAGGCAGGTTTTGTTAGAATACGTGATATCTACGGAATACGTGCCTCAAATAAAGAGTATGAATCAGGAAATAGAACGCAGGCGTACATTCGCCATTATCTCGCACCCCGATGCCGGTAAGACCACCCTCACTGAGAAGTTCCTGCTTTTCGGCGGACAGATACAGGTTGCCGGGGCTGTCAAAAACAACAAGATTAAGAAAACCGCTACCAGCGACTGGATGGACATCGAGAAGCAACGTGGTATCTCTGTGTCCACTTCTGTCATGGAGTTCGACTATGCTCCCGAGGAAGGAGGTATAGAATACAAAGTGAATATCCTCGACACGCCAGGTCACCAAGACTTTGCCGAGGACACCTACCGCACGCTCACAGCCGTTGACTCGGCCATTATCGTTGTCGACGGTGCCAAGGGTGTGGAGACACAGACACGCAAGCTCATGAACGTGTGCCGTATGCGCAATACGCCCGTCATCATCTTCATCAATAAGATGGACCGGGAAGGACGCGATCCATTCGACCTGCTCGACGAGCTTGAACAGGAACTGCAAATCAAGGTACGTCCCTTGTCATGGCCCATCAACCAGGGTGCACGATTCAAGGGCGTGTACAACATCTATGAAGGTAAGCTCGACCTCTTCACACCAGACAAGCAGCGCGTGACAGAGAAACACGAGGTCGATATCAATAGTCAGGAACTCTCTGATATGATAGGCGATCGCGACGCAGACAAGCTGCGCGAGGACCTTGAGCTCGTCGACGGCGTCTATCCGGAGTTCGATGTAGACACCTATCGTTCGGCTGAGGTAGCACCCGTTTTCTTCGGTTCGGCACTCAACAATTTCGGTGTGCAGGAACTGCTCAACTGCTTCGTCGAGATAGCGCCAAGTCCACGCGACACCAAGGCCGAGGAGCGCATGGTCAGTCCAGAGGAGCCAAAGTTCACTGGTTTTATCTTCAAGATTACCGCCAATATCGACCCCAACCACCGCTCGTGTATTGCCTTCTGCAAGGTATGTAGCGGCAAGTTCGTGCGCAATCAGCCTTACCTGCATGTGCGTCAGGGCAAGACGTTGCGTTTCTCATCACCCACACAGTTTATGGCTCAGCGTAAGTCGACCATCGACGAGGCATGGCCGGGCGATATCGTAGGACTGCCCGACAATGGCATCTTCAAGATTGGCGACACACTCACCGAGGGTGAGCAACTGCATTTCCGCGGGCTGCCATCCTTCTCACCCGAGATGTTCAAATACATCGAGAACGACGACCCCATGAAGGCCAAACAACTGCAGAAAGGTATCGACCAGCTCATGGACGAGGGTGTAGCTCAGCTGTTTGTCAACCAGTTCAATGGTCGAAAGATTATCGGGACCGTAGGACAGCTGCAGTTTGAGGTCATCCAGTACCGTCTGGAGAATGAGTATAACGCCCGCTGCCGTTGGGAGCCTGTCCATCTGCATAAAGCCTGCTGGATAGAGGCAGACGACGAAAAGGAACTGGAGAACTTCAAGAAACGCAAGTACCAGTATATGGCCAAGGACAAAGAAGGCCGTGACGTCTTCCTTGCCGACTCAGGCTACGTTTTGCAGATGGCACAAGAAGATTTCAAGCATATCAAGTTCCACTTCACCAGCGAGTTTTGATTCTGTTCATAGGGCAGGGTCTTTTTCAACAAGACAAAGAGAAATCACGCAATGAACGAGCAGTACAGACTGAAAGTCAGCGGTGTTAGTGATGCAGAGACCGTAAAGGTCTGGCAACAAAAAGGTGTCGACATGTTCGGATTGGCGTTCACCAAAGGCAGCCCCGACTATGTCGGGATGATACCCTCACGCGCCGGCATCATCCCTGACTATTCATCGTTAGTTAACCGTGAGTCACCATTCACCGGGCTTACCCTCGTGGGTATTTTCCGCGACGATATGCCTCAGAACATCGTGACACGCGTATATAACTACCCTCTCGATTACATCCAACTCGACGGTGACGAGTCCGTTATCATGATTGACAACCTGCGCCGCACCCTCGTACCAGACATCTGCCCAAATGTCCGTATCATCAAGACGCTATCTGTCAGTTGTCCTGATGATGTCTTGAGATATAAAGACTATGAAGGTCATGTCGAACTCTTCCAATTTAATATCACCGGCAGCGCAGCTGGTCACGATGGAGAGCTGCCCGACTGGAGTCTATTTGATGCCTACACTGGTGCTGAGCCATTTCTCGTTGGAAGTGTTACCATAGACGCCGTCTGCCGCATGACCAGCCCCGTCCATCCTCGTCTCATTGGGTTTGAGGTAAATAGATAATTGTTTTATTCTGAAAGTAGTAAGTGCTTTAAGCTATATGGATATCAAGGAGTTTCTAAACCAGGGCGATATATTCGCCGCAAATGCCGGTGCACAACTCATAGAGGTGCATGAGGGGTATGCTCGTGCTGAGATGACCGTCACAGCATCCCACCTCAATGCAGGAGGCGTTTGTCAGGGTGGTGCCATCTTTACGCTGGCCGACCTCGCCTTTGCCGCCATCTCCAACGGACGCGGCGTTCTTACCTTCAGTCTGCAGAGCACGATTACTTTCCTACATAGCGCACACGTAGGTGACACCCTCATTGCCGTGGCAGAAGAAACCTATAACCATCATAAGATTCCTTATGTCGAAGTGAAGATTACTAACCAACACGATGAACTTGTCTGTGCTTTTACGGGAATAGCTTATCGAACGCACCGCGAGATAGGCGGCTGAACACTCTTGTTACATCCGTGTACCCAGCAGACCTTGAATCGTTCAAATCTTGGAGGTAAAGAGTAGGCAGCTTTTTCATTCCATACAAAATACGCTCATCGTCTCTGGTATCTTTTTAGGAACAAATGATAATATAGATACACAATTTCGGGTAAAAAGTGGTGTTTTTCAAATAAAAACACTAACTTTGCCAATGATAAACCATAAAAACTGAATGCATATGAAGAAAATCATGATGATGGCTGTCGCAGCGATGATGTCGCTCTCAGTCTTTGCACAACATGAGGTGGGCTCTATAGCCCTGAAGCCAATGGTTGGACTGACATTATCCAACTTCACAGGATGTGAACTGAGCACTGACATGAAAGCAGGCCTCGCCGTGGGCATGGAGGCCGAATACCAGGCTACTCCGTTCTTCAGCCTTTCCGCAGGGGTACTCTATGCCATGCAGGGAGCTAAACTGAAGGTAAGCGGATGGGGCGTGAACGTAGGAACGGTGAAAGCCAAGGTTGACTACGTGAATATTCCGGTTCTGGCAAATGTATATGTGACAAAAGGCCTCGCGCTGAAGGCTGGTGTGCAGCTCGGACTGAACGTGGCATCGGACATTGACGTGAAGACCTCGTTCACGGATGGCAGCTATAATCTGGCAGACGTGAAAGACTACACCGAGTCGATGATGTTCTCTATTCCAGTAGGTGTATCATACGAGTTTGAAGACTTCGTAATCGATGCACGCTATAACATCGGCCTGACAGATGTTTACAAGAAGGATAATGTGATTACGAACTTTGCGCTGAAAGGCACTAAAAACAGCGTAATCCAGCTGACATTGGGTTATAAGTTCGACTTGTAAGCACCACTAATGGATCTGACTCCTAACCAGATAGTAATAGAAGACGACGGCTGCCCATGGTATGCCGTCCGTCTTTTTACGCTCAAGCAGAAAGAGGTGGCTGCAGCCTTTGAAGAGAAAGGGCTGCAGTGCTTTACTCCCATGCATTATGTAGACTATCAGGACAAGGATGGAAAAAGACGCAGAAAGCTCACTCCCGTGGTACACAACCTGCTCTTTTTGAAGAAAACTATGGAGCAGAAAATGCTCAGAACCATCATCGCTGATATTCCCTACAAGATGATGGTGATGCATAAGATTGAAAACAGGGACTTCTATGAGATCCCCTCCAAACAGATGTATGAGTTCTACGTGATGTGCAACCCTGACTTGTTGATTAACAAGTATATGTCTGAGGAGGAGGCGAAGTTGAAGAAAGGAACGCGTGTGCTTGTCACTCACGGACCGCTGAAGGGTCTGACAGGCAAGCTCGTGCGACAAAGTCATAAATACTACCTGCTGAAGGAGGTTCCAGGCATGGCTGTGATGATAAAGGTCACACGCTGGTGCTGTGAGCCTATGAAGGAGGAGTAAAATGAAGAGTCGTAAGTATTTTTGCATTACGATCACATTTCCGACTCATGAATATTTTTTTGAAAATAAATCTTGCCTTTTGTGTAATAAATGAGAAGGTTATTACGTTATCAAGATGTAACACATAATTTGTCAAGGTATTATTAATATAATAAGGTGTGCCTATGCAGTATTTTACCCAAGAAGATTTAAAACCGTCTGAAAAGACACTTCAAATGATTCGGCAATTTGCTTATTCCTATCGGGAATTGTACAGCGAAGGTAATCATAAGGCGTATTGTCTGAATTAAACTATGAAGAGCATGAAAACACTTGTATCTCCATCGTTGCTGGCAGCCAATTTCCTAGACCTGCGGCACGAGGTAGAAATGATTAACAAGAGTGAGGCCGACTGGCTTCACCTTGACGTTATGGATGGTGTGTTTGTACCTAACATCTCGTTCGGTTTTCCTGTTTTGGAGGCGGTGAGCAAATTGTGCAAGAAGCCTCTTGATGTGCATTTCATGATTGTACACCCTGAGCAATACATCCAGCAGACAGCCAAGCTGGGCGCCATGATGATGAACGTACACTATGAAGCGTGCACCCATCTTCACCGTACCATACAGGAAATTCATGCGGCTGGCATGAAAGCCGGTGTGACACTCAATCCGTCGACACCGGTGTGTGTACTGGAGGATATCATACGGGATGTGGATATGGTATTGCTAATGAGCGTGAACCCGGGCTTTGGCGGACAGAAGTTCATTGAGAACACCATTGAGAAAACTCTGCGGCTGCGCAGGCTGATTGAGGAGAGCGGCTCCTCAGCATTGATTGAGGTTGACGGAGGCGTACAGCATGAGACGGCACCACGGCTGGTAAAGGCTGGCGTAGACGTACTTGTCAGTGGCAGCTACGTATTTAAGGCTGAAGATCCTTACGCCATTATTCACGAGTTGAAGAATCTGACCTAAAAAAAAGAATCCTCTGTCACTCACTTGAAGAGACAGAGGATTCTTTCAATATGATGATATTCCTTATTCCATAGTGAGTCCCATTTGGTGCTCACGAGCCATGCGCCGCATATTAAGCAGTGCATAACGCATACGTCCTAACGCCGTGTTGATGCTGACATTGGTGATATTGGCGATCTCCTTGAACGACAGCTGCTGGTAGTAGCGCATGTAAACAACCTCCCGCTGGCAGTCAGGCAACAGGTTCATCATCTTTTTCACATCGGCGAGAATCTGCTCGTTGACAAACTGGTTTTCAATATTCGAGTCGAGCAAGTTTGTCGGATTGATGGTGGTCAAATCGTTATCCTCACCCATCTCTACGACATGGTCGTTACGCTGCTCACGATAAATATCCATGATGATATTATGGGCTATACGCATAAGCCATGCGGAAAATTTGCCCGAATTGGTGTATTTTCCCTCGTGCAATTTAGTGATAACCTTTACGAACGTCTCTTGGAATATGTCGTCTGCCTTGTCACGGTCGTGAACAACAAAAAGGATATAGGCATACAACTTCGTCTGGTTGCGTCGAAGCAACTCATCGAATGCCCTATTGTTACCATTTACGTATGACAATGCCAGCGCTTCGTCCGACATCTCACTCAGATTCTTCATCTTCTCAATTTTTAAAATTTAGAAGTAGAATTTTGTATCAATAGGCATTCAATGTTTAAAATTAGTGCTGCAAAAATAAACATTTATATCGGTTTGTGCAAATTTTTTTTCATTTTTCATCAAAATCTTTGGTCTTTTACCTAGAAATTCGTACATTTGCAAAAAGTTTGAGGTTGCTATACGCAATTAATAAGGGAACGGAGTGAAACTCTCCGACTGTCTCGCAGCTGTAAGTTCCTTTATATCCGCCAAGCTGAATACCACTGTCATGAGAACTACTGACGGGAAGGTGCTTGGAGGTGGAACAAAGTCAGAAGACCTGCCTCGATAGAACTTGCCGAAGCCTCTCGATGTAAGGGGTGTGGGTACCTATAATAAAAGAAAAAAAGTATGCTTGACGGCACGAATTGTGCCTGTCTACATGGATTGGATGTACAGCAACCGTACGTGTATTATTATATAAGTTTATTTAGTGAAGAGCGGTGCCGGGAGGTACCGCTTCTTTTTATTCATAGCGGGAAGTCAAAGGCATTATAGGAATAGAAACAATCCATTTCCTCACATTCATAATTACGTAGCTAACACATTGCCTGCCGTATTACAAAAAAATAGAGGTTGACGCAGGACGCTGTCAACCTCGAAAAAAAATAGATTTTGTGAACTACAAAATCATCTATAAGATGCCGCAAATATAGACTTTATTCACGACAAAAGCAAACAAGCCTTTATGATATAAACATTATTTAACAAATTTAACCCCTTCAAAACAAAAAAACCCGTAAATAACACAAAAAAATATGGAACTTACAAATATTATGTGTAACTTTGCGAAGAATTACGAAATCAAACTACATCATTATGAGATACTTAAAAACAATCATTCTACTGCTATTGTTCCCAACAGTCATGACGGCTTCAGTCTGGGACACACAGTACAAGCAAATCGAAAAGAACATCAAGGCACCAGAGTTTGCCAACCGTACGTTCCTCATCACCAAATACGGTGCAGGACTGAAAAAGACGGCCAAGCAAAACCAAGCGGCCATTAATAAGGCCATCGCCGCCTGCTCGAAAGCTGGTGGTGGTAGCGTTATTGTCCCTGCAGGTACCTGGAACACAGGTGCTATTACGCTCCAGAGCAATGTAAATCTGGTTATCGAGAAAGACGCTACCCTGCTCTTTGCTTTCGATACGAACCTCTATCCGCTCGTTCGTACCCGCTGGGAGGGATTGGACTGCTGGAACTACCAACCTTGTATTTATGCTTATCAGGCGAAGAACATCGGTATTTCCGGCGAGGGAACCATCGATGGTAATGCTACTCCGCTGACTTGGTGGGCCATGAGTGGTAAGAAAGGATATCCCGAGAATCCAGCTATTACAGAGAATCAGGGTAAAGGAAGTCGGGCTGCCTTGCTGAAATATGCCGAGGACGGCGTAGACATGGACGAACGTCGTTTCGGAAAGGGCTACGGTTTACGTCCCCAATTGGTTAACCTAAACCAATGTGAGAACATCCTGATCGAGGGCGTGACAATGTTGCGCTCACCTTTCTGGGTGATACACCCGCTGCTCTCAAAGAATATTACCGTACGTAACG
>JAEEXN010000103.1 GCA_016291595.1 Prevotella sp. | reverse complement strand
GTCGTCTTCTTTTTAATGCAGAATTTTTTGTACCTTTGTGCGATTTGCCATTAACGGCGGGTCGCAATTTTTTTATGATAAAAAACCATATTATTATTTCAAAAAAGAACAGCAACATGACGGAAAATTTCTCGTTGGAAAGGCTGATGGAGGCCTTCGTTGAGCGCGTTCTCAGAGAGCCGGCCTTTAGCGCGTTCTCAAGGATTCCGGCGCCGGGCTTATTTGCCGGATGCGGGGCCACCGACGGAGTGGCTGACCGATTGGACGAGAGCATGTCATTCGTGGACATGAACGAGGTGATGTTTTATTTTTACGCAGCTAAGGAGCAGGAGGCTCCAAACTATCCAAACAATCAGAACGAGAGACGGAAAACAGCAATTGAAGATTTCAACAACGACATTCTTAGAAGTAGAACAACTTTAGAATCGAAGAACCTGGCACATGGAGAACAGCATCTCAACAACCGCACCAACCACACACGACGACGTCAATTCGAAGACAATCGTAGAGAGGATCAAGCGCCACACGGAGGCTTACGGCCTGAGCGAGGGGCGCAAGGCCTACGAGGGAACTACGGTGGCGTTGGGCGACAAGCCTTGGTGGGACGAGGAGGTGAGCCGCCCCTTGATGGCCTATTTCAAAGAGGAACGCCTGCGCGAGGAGCGCGAGCAGCATGCCCTGGAGCTGGAGAAGGCGCGCGCCCAGGCGGTTCAGCAGACGGTGTACGTCAGCCAGCCTGCCGCCCAGACGGCCATGAGCTTCGCCCCGGGTGCCTCTCCCGATGTAGGCCAGATAAACGTCGGCGAGAGCTTCAAAGCCGGTTATTACACATCCATGTCGAAACCCTGAAAACAGCCTGAGACGATGACCGACGAGATGAAAGAGAAAATGATGCAGAGCCTGCTGCAGAACGCCCGTGTGGGGCAGATGAATGTGGTGGTGGAGAGTGGTGCCACCGTGAACTATTACGAGGCTGAGAGCCGCCCTAAAGGGGCTCAGACGCGAACCGACGAGGAGGTGAGCCGGGCCGTCAGACAGCTGATGGAAGAGAGAGACGCCGATGGCGGTTTCATCATGAAGGAGTATGGCCAGTGGTATGCGGTAAAGACGGTGCTGACCTCGTTGTGCGGCTTTCCCGTGAAGCCTGCCGACTTCCAACGCACGCTGACGAATCTGGGCCTTGACCAGCTGCGGGTGAACTATAAGCAAGAGAGCGTGAAGAAGGTCTGCCTGCATCAGCTGCCACCCAATGTGGAGCTTTGGCACCAATACCAGAATACCGCCGACGAATACTCGATGAAGCAGGTAAAGGTGGCGGTACGCCTGATGGAACTGCTGAAGAATGATGCCGTTTAGGCTGGTTGCCGCTGCCGGGCATTCCCCATTTTCCCCATTTTCCCCATTGTATTCCCAACTCGGA
Organism: Prevotella sp.; assembly: GCA_016291595.1. Taxonomy (GTDB): domain Bacteria; phylum Bacteroidota; class Bacteroidia; order Bacteroidales; family Bacteroidaceae; genus Prevotella. The sequence goes on along the minus strand of JAEEXN010000103.1, from coordinate 8,620 downwards.
TTTTTCCCCGAGTTGGGATTTTTTTATTCGTAACTTTGCAATGTCAATCGACCACTAAAGGCGTTGGCAAGCAAAGAAGAAAATGGAAACGAAGATTTTAAGAGTGGTACGCCAGGGCGAGGCCTTCAGCGTACAGAGTCAGAAGAGCGAGTCGGGTCAGATCAGCAAGTGCAACATCGTGTTGCGCGAGCTAGGCGGCTCGAAGTTTGAGAACGAATATGCGTGCTCGATGCTGGGCAATCTGGCGGGGTGCAGATTCTACGAGGGCGATGTGGTGGCAGCCACGCTCCGTTTCTCCACCCACGAGTATCAGGGGCAGGTGTTTCAGGAAATATTGGCAACCGACATCGTGAAATTAAGTAAATAATCAATTTTTATTAACCTGAGTTGAGGCGTAGGAGGATGTTCCCGGGTAAATGCGCAAAGAATCTGACCTTCTTCTTACCAACAACTTTTAAAATGACAAATAGCAAGAAACAAGAGAAGAACCTGCTGACGCAGGATGTAAAAATGGATGCTTGTGCCAACTTCACCATGAACGGCGACATCATTGTCTGTCCGTGTCCGTGGGAGAAAGACAAGCAAGTGACTGACGGTGGGCGCGTGCGCTACAGGGCTGGCGTGGAGGTGGATGCCGACGGCCACACCCGCGTGAAGCGCTACAGAGATGGTGAGAACGGTCCGAAGCACGATGTGCTCTACGAGACTGTCCACGGGGTGGTGAAGATGACCCGTCCGCAATATCCTCCCAGCAGCAACGGGCGCAGGCGCAAGCAGACGGAGTTCGTCTACATGGTGTTCAAATACCCCAAGAAACTGGGGCTGACACTCATCAAGAGCCTCTATCAGGAGGAGGCCGACGAGATTCTGAGTTACCTGAAGACCAGACGGGAGGACACGATATGGGAGTAAGGACTATCGCCATCAATCCACGCAGGTCGGACAAGCAGACGAGGGCATTCATCCAGGAATGCCCCCTCTCAGGCTACGACTCGCTGACGCATGAGGACAGGCTGGAACAGCTGGTCGTGCGCATCAACGCCACCGCAGACGAGGACACACAGAGGCGGCTGAAAGGCATGCTGCCCTTCCGCAGTCCCCACTACACGAGGTTCCGCGACAACTATCGCGACCGTGAGCACATCGACGCGGAGTCGTTCACCTGGCAGACATGCATCGACATCGACGACAAGGACGAGGTGGACAGGGCCATAGCGCGTGCCAGGGAGCTCAACGCGGAGCCAGACGGCATGTGGCAGGACATGCTGCTGCACATGGACCACTCGGCTCGCCATAAGCTGCACATCGACATCCGGCTGCCCTTGGGCATGACCGTGGCCGAGGCCCAGCGTGCCTACTGTAAGGCGCTGGGAGTGGCGTGCGACACCAGCTGCTTCACACCCGAGCGTTTCATCTATGTGTCGCCAGCCAGCCATGAGATCTACCGCAGCGAGGGCTGGTACGAACAGCTCAGCAACGAGGAGGTGGCACGTCGCCGCAAAGCCTATACCGACCGCGGACTGACCATTGACGGCAGAACAGCTGACGGACGCCAGTATGCCGGTGCGGAGGCTGGCGAGGCTGAGCATAATGCCGGCACGGACAACCCGACGGCTCAGGCAGGTTCCTACGGCCCCGGACAAGAAGGAGAACGAGCCTTCCCCGACAAGTTCAAGGGCATTCCCTATGCCGACATCATTGCCGAGTACTGGCGCCGCCATGATGGTGAGCCGCAACAAGGAGAGCGCAACAACCGGCTGCACAGTCTGGCTACCAGCCTGCGGTCTGTCTGCGACAACAACGAGGCTTGGCTGCTGCAGGTGATGCCACGGTTCGGACTCTCTGAGCAGGAGATGCGCGCCATCGTCCACTCGGCCTGTAAGGAGCCTACCAAGGGCTCGCGGCTGATGGACAGCATCGTGGCTGAAATCAGCCGGCAGAGACAGCAGGCAGAGCAGGCGGAGATTCCTTCGGAAAGTGCCGTAAGCAAGCCCGCAGAAGTGCCTATGGCGATATACCGCCGACTGCCCAAAGGACTGAAGGAGAGTCTGGTGGGAGTGCCCCCGTCGATGCAGATGCCCGTGCTCTGTGCGGTGATGCCCATTGCCGCCGCCTATGCCGACGAGGTGGAGGTGGAATACTGCGACGGGATGCGCCAGCGGCTTGGCCTGATGTCGATTATCCGCGGTGAGCAGGCTTCGGGCAAGAGCGTCTGCAAGAGTGTCATCGACATCTGGAAGCGGCAGATGGAGGCTGAGGACGCCAAGGCTCGTCAGGTGGAAGAGGATTGGAAGGAGCGTAAGAAGGGGCGTAAGGCCAACGAGAAGGCACCTGACGACCCCAAGGTGCTCATCCGTATGGTACCCGTGACCATCTCGTGCTCGACGCTGCTAAAGCGCCTCAAGAACTCGCTGGGCCACTGCCTCTACTCTTTCTGCGAGGAGCTGGACACCTTGCGCAAGACCAACGGTGCAGGCTCGTTGTCGTCAAAGTATGACATCTACCGCCTCTCGTTCGACAATGGCGAGTGGGGTCAGGACTACAACTCCGACATGGCTGAGAGCGGTATGGTGAACGTGGCCTACAACTGGACGATGCTCTCGACGAACGGAGCCCTGCACAAGTGCTTCAAGAAGGAGAACATCGAGAACGGACTGTCGAGCCGTGTGCTGGTGGCAGAGATGCCCGACGCCAGTTTCTCGAAGATGCCCAAATACACCCGACGCTCTGACAAGGACGTGGACACCATCCAGCAGGCTGTGACGACGCTCAGAGGCTGTAGCGGCTTTGTTGACACGCCCCGGCTGCGCAAGGCCATAGAGGTGTGGGTGGAAGAGAAACGCCAGGAGGCCTCGAAGGAAATCGACCTGGTGAAGGACACCTTCCGCAAGCGCTCTGCGGTCATCGGCTTCCGCTGCGGGGTGGTGTTCCATCTGCTGAGCGGTAAGGAGCACGAGACCAAGATGTGCCAGGAGTTTGCCGTGATGATGGCGCAATACTGTCTGGACGAGCAGATGAAGGCCTTTGGCAACGAGCTGCAGAAGGCGTATGCAAGCGCACAGGAAGAGCGCTACACCGTCAACCACTCGGTGTTCGACCGGCTGCCCACCACCTTCACCAAGGAGCACCTGTTCGCGCTGAAACAAGGCTTCTGCGGAGGCTCCGGCCTGCGTACCATTATCCTGCGCTGGACTCGTGACGGCTGGATTGAGAAGATTGACAGCAAGCATTGGAGGAAGATGCTGACTGCCGACTCAGGAAAGACGGAAAACGTCACATTGTCACATTGTTGCAGTAAGGCTAATATGAGTGGTAACGAAGAGACGGAAACGAAAAACGTCACATTGTCACATTGTCACAGTAAGGCTAATATGAGTGGAAACGAAGAGACAGAACAGGAAAATGTCACATTGTCACATTGTTGCACCAAACCTAATATGAGTGGATATGGAGAGATGGAAACAAAAAAGGAGTAAGGAAATGGAACTTGTTTTGACAAGAATAGCCAAGCGGAAGAGCTACACCATTGGCAGGCTCTTCATCCGCAAGAAGGTAGAGGGCAGGCGTTTGTCCGGGGAGGGCATGGCCCTCCTTTGCAACACGCTGGAGCCTCCCGTGCTGGAGCAGAAGACGAAAACCCCGGAATACGAGGTGATGAGCTCACCCGAGAGGATGGCCGCGCTGAAGCCCTTTGCCATTCCCGAAGGCCACTATGCGGTGGTCATCACGTGGAGCGAGAGGTTTAAGGAGTGGCTGCCCCTGCTCTTGGGTGTGCCGGGGTTCAAGGGCATCCGTATCCATGCCGGCAACACCGTACAGGACACGCAGGGCTGCATCCTCGTTGGTGAGAACCGTCAACCGGGCATCGTGCTCAACTCGCGCCGATGGCTCCGACGCCTCAAACAACTGATCGTGGAGGCGAAAGAACGAGGCGAAGGGGTTTGGATAAAGGTGGAAACTCCCCGACAGAGTCGGGAGGAGCCCCCTCCAGCTCCAGCCCCCTCCAGCTCCCCCAAAAGGGGGAGAGCTCAAACTAGCTTGAGAACAGTTAAGAGTGAAGAGTGAATAACTCAAAGCAACAGTATTATCTGCGAGATCTGCAAAATCTGCTGGAGAAAAATTTGTGGGAAATTCGTGGTAATTCGTGTTATTTTTAAACTTTAACCCCTCTCCGGCTCCCCCCAAGGGGGAGAGAACGGGAGGCGGTTCAAGGTTCAAAGTTCAAGGGGCTCGCGCCAACGGAACTATCGTCTTGCAACTCCTTGAACTCCCTGAAACTCCTTGAACTCCTTACAAAAATGTCTGGATTATTTGCATATTTCAATTAAGTTTCGTAATTTTGCATATAGTATAAATCAGGAGTAAACATAAACAAATAATCAACACAATGAGAAACCGTTATTATCTGGGAAAACTGTTATTTACGATACTGTTGTCAGCCTCCTTCACGTGGGTGTCCGCACAAGAAGAGAAAGAGAAAGAGAACGAAAAGCAAGTGCAGCTGGGAATGCAGCTGATGGGACATGGTGAGACCCGCAACGGAGGACTGGGTGACGCGAGTACGGAGGGAGACGCCGACAACGCGAGTTTCCTGATGAGCCGTACACGTGTGTCTGCCGACTACCTGCAGAAGGGTCTGGAGGCGCGGGTGACCGCCCAGCACGTAGGTGTGTGGGGACAGAAAGGTCAGGGGTCGCTGAACCTCTACGAGGCATGGGCAAAGGTGAGCTCGAAGAGCGGTCTGTTTGCCCAGCTTGGCCGCGTGGCCCTGTCGTATGACGACGAGCGTATCATCGGCCCTAACGACTGGGCTATGGCCTCGAAGTCGCACGATGTGCTCAGAGCGGGTTATGAGGGTCACGGCCACAAGGCGCACCTGATTCTGGCCTACAACCAGAACGCTGAGAACACGTATGGCGGCACTTACTATGTGGACGGCGCTCAGACTTACAAGACCATGCACACGCTTTGGTACCACTACGACGTGCCGAAGGCGCCCCTCGGAGCCTCGCTGCTGTTCATGAACGTGGGCATGCAGGGAGGCGATTTAGGAGGAGAAGGCTTCTACGCGCCCAACACGCAGTTCCAGCAGCTGTTGGGAGGATACGTCAACTTCCATCCGAAAGACCTGACCGTAGAGGCCTCCTACTACCGCCAGTTCGGCAAGGACGAGGATAGGGCGAAGATTGACGCCTGGATGACCAGCCTGAAGGTCAAATACGCGTTCAGCCCGAAGGTCACCGCCTATGCCGGCTTCGACTACCTGAGCGGAGACAAGTATTTCGCCGTACCCCACGGCGGCCATATTGGTGTGGTCCACCACGACAAGATCAGGGGCTTCAACCCCATCTACGGCTCCCACCACAAGTTCTACGGGCTGATGGACTTCTTCTACGTGAGCACCTACGTGAACGGCTTCTCACCGGGTCTGCAGAACCTCTACGCCGGCACCACCCTGACACCGACGAGCAAGCTGCGGTTGTGCCTGTCGTACCATTACATGGCGATGGCAACAGAGCTGCAAGACATGAAGCAGACGCTGGGCCACGACTTCGACATCGAGGCCTCGTATAAGCTGATGAAAGAGGTGAGCATCTCGGCGGGATTCTCCTACATGAGCGGTACCGAGACCATGGAGCGGCTGAAGCGCGCGAGCGACGACAACAGCCTGAGATGGGGATGGGTGTCGGTAGTGGTGACTCCCTCGAAGTGCATCCTGAAGTGGTGACAGCAAGAAAAAACAGAGACGAAGAGTAAGCGATACAGCTTTAGATAAGAAAGAAAAACCTAAGAACTACACATTCATATGAAAACCAAAGCACCTTTGACGAAATCGCAATACGGCATCTACGCCGAGTGTGTGGGACATCAGGGCGAGCCCGTTTATCAGCTGCCCTATCTTTATATTCTGGACAAAGACCTCGACGGCAGACAGCTGGAGAAAGCCGTGGAGACGGCCGTCAAGGCCCACCCCACCCTCTTCACGCGCGTCGTGCTGAACGATGAGGGCGAGCCGGAGCAAACCATCGACGACACGGAGACCTTCACGCCGGTGGTCGAGGAAATAGCCGACATCGAGGCCGTGAAGGAACAGCTGGTAGTCCCGTTCAACATCTACGGCGACCGCCTGTTCCACATCCGTCTGCTCAAGGACCGTGAGCACTACTATCTGTTCATCGACTATCATCATATCATCGTCGACGGCACCTCGATGAAAATCATGCTCGACGATATCGACAAGGCATACCGGGGAGAGCCGTTGGAGGGCGAGGCGCTGACGATGGCAGAGGTGGCTGTCGCTGAGGCAGGCGCAAGCGCACAGGCTGACTATGACGCCGACAAGGACTGGTATGCCCGTAACTTCGACTGCGGCGACACGTTCACGCAACTGTTGCCCGACCTCGAGATTGCAGAGCACTCGGAGGCCAGCAAGGTGCGCACACTGGCTGTCGGCATGGGGCGCGTGGACGCTTTCTGCCAGGCTAACGGCATCTTCAGGAGCACCTTCTTCACAGCCGCCTACTCGTTCCTGCTGGCCAAGTTCAACAACGAGCAGGAGGCGCTCTTCACGACGGTATACAACGGACGCACAGACCAGCGCTTCCAGCACTCCGTGGGAATGACGGTGAGGACGCTGCCCGTCTATGCGAAATTCACCAACGACACCACGGTGGTCGACTTCCTCCGCCAGGGGCAGGAGCAGATGAGCGGATGCCGCCAGCATGCCGCCTACTCGTATAGCGACGTGGTGAACGACCTGAAGCTGCAGAGCAACTCGATGTTCGCCTGGCACGCCATGATCTTCGGCAACGACAGCCTCGGCGGAAAACCCATGAAGGCCGTCAGACTGGGCAACAGCACCCTGGACGCCGCGCTCTACCTGAAGGCGTTCATCCTCGACGGCAAGTATCAGGTGAAGGCGGAATATAATGCCAACGAGTACTCCGAGGCGCTCATCAGCGAGTTCCTTGAGAGCTACGAGGCCGTGGTAGAGGGTCTGCTGACGTGCGAGTATCTGCGCGACATTCCTATTGCCACGGCGGCTCAGGTGGAGACGCTGGACGGCTTCAACCGGAATGCTGTGGAATACGACGAGACGCAGACCATCGTGTCGCTGTTCAGAAAGCAGGCAAAGGAGACACCCGACAACGTGGCGGTAGTGTTCAAGGACAAGCGGTACACCTATGCCGAGGTGGACGCCATTACCGACCGGCTGGCTGCCTATATCGCCTCGAAAGGACTGGGCTTAGAGGACGTCGTGTCGGTATTGATACCGCGCTCAGAGTGGATGCCCATCGCCTCGTTGGGCGTGCTGAAGGCTGGCTGTGCCTATCAGCCGCTTGACCCCAGCTATCCCGCCGAGCGGCTGAACTTCATGATGAAGGACGCCAGCGCCAGGCTGCTCATTGCCGACGAGGAACTGCGGCCGGTGGTCGATGAATATGAGGGCGACGTGCTCCTGACGAAGGACATCATCGGGCTCGCACCCGCCCAACAGCCGACAGCAGAGCCGAAGCCGGACAGCCTGCTCATCCTGCTCTACACATCGGGCTCGACAGGCGTTCCCAAGGGCTGTCAGCTGATACACCGCAACGTGGTGGCCCTCTGCCACTGGTACCACCGCCGCTTCGGCCTGAAGCCTGAGAACAAGGTGGCGGCCTATGCCAGCTACGGCTTCGACGCCTGCACGATGGACCTTTACCCGGCACTTACCTGCGGCGCCAGCGTGCATATCGTGCCCGAGGAACTGCGTCTGGACCTTATCGCCCTGAACGACTATTTCGAGCAGAACCAGATCACCCACTCGTTCATGACCACTCAGGTGGCGTACCAGTTTGCCACAAGCATCGAGAACCACTCGCTGAAGTATCTGCTGACGGGTGGCGAGAAACTGGCTTCGCTCACACCGCCTCAAGGCTATCATCTCATCAATATTTACGGTCCCACCGAGGCCACCGTGCTCATCACCTGCTACGATGTAACTCGCAAGATGAAGGAGATACCCGTCGGCAAGGCTCTCGACAACACCCGCCTTTACGTGGTTGACCCGCAAGGGAAACGACTGCCGGTAGGAGCTGCCGGTGAGCTGTGGGTGGCAAGCCCGCAGGTGAGCCGAAGCTACCTGAACCGTCCTGAGAAGACGGCTGAGGTGTATATCCCGAATCCCTTTGTTGAATCGGAGGAATCGAATAAATCGGAAGACTCAGATTATAAATACTCCCGCATCTACCGTACCGGCGACATCGTGCGCTATCTGCCTGACGGCAACATCCAGTTTGTGGGACGACGTGACGGGCAGGTGAAGATACGCGGTTTCCGCATCGAGCTGAAAGAGGTGGAGAGCGTGATACGCGAGTTCCCGGGTATCAAGGATGCCACGGTGCAGGCCTTCGACGAGGAAGGTGGCGGAAAGTTCATTGCCGCCTACATCGTCAGCGACCAGCAGATTGACATCGAGGCGCTGAACAACTTCATTCTGGACCAGAAGCCGCCCTACATGGTGCCTGCCGTAACCATGCAGATTGACACCATTCCGCTGAACCAAAACCAGAAGGTCAACAAGCGCGCCCTGCCAAAGCCGGAGAAGAAAAAAGCGGAGACTACAGCTGTTGCCGCCCCC
>JAEEXN010000102.1 GCA_016291595.1 Prevotella sp. | reverse complement strand
TCTCGAGTTCAAGGCTACTCCCGACAATGGTCTGGGTGGCGACTGGAGTGGCTGTCTGGCAGCAGGCGATGAAGAAGGCAAGTTCAACTACAACAATGTTGGTGGCAACTTCAAGATTGAAGGCATCAAAGCCAACACGAAGTATATTCGTCTGATTTTCAACATGCTCGACCAGACTTGGGCTTACGAGGAAATTGCCTTTGCCCCATACATCTATGAGGCTGGTTGCAACAACAATTGGGGTGGTGACTACCAGCAGCCTCTCTACTGTGCTGACGGTGAAGGAACATATACTGGTTTCTTCTATGCACAGGAAGACAGTTGGACAGGAGGCAAGGGTGCCTTTAAGTTCCGCGGTGCTGCCGACAACTGGGACAATGGCAACTATGGTACGGGCTCACTCAATGCCGACGGTTTGACCGGTACGCTGATAGACGACGGTGGCTCTGGCAATGTCATGCCCGAACCTGGGTTCTATCGTGCCGACGTCAATCTTGCCAGCATGACCTTCAAACTGACTCCTATCCATAGTGTCTTCGTGGTAGGCAGCGCTGTCAACAACGACTGGGATAAGGGTGTTGAGATGACCTTCAATAAGGCCGAACGTTGTTGGGAGTGCGATGCCACCTTCACCGAAGCCGGTGGCATCAAGTTCAAGGGTAATGGCACTTGGGACAACGAGGACGGCAACTGGGGCGGATCGTTAGACAATATTATCAACGGCTCTAACGATAATATTCCTGTCAGCCTCTCGGGTAAGGTACACATCAAGTTCTTCCCGCTTTGCGACACCAAGTCGTATGCAGTCATTACTCCTGCAAATTAACCTTTTAATACGATATCACTCAGGCGGACACCCAAAGGATGTCCGCCTTTTTTTATGCAATAGGTGCAATCGTTTGCACACGTCAAGTGACGAAAAGTAAGCAGGTTAGGAAACACTGAAAGCAAATATTTAATATATTTGCACAGAAAATCCTATAAAAACTTTTACAGCAATGAAGAAATTACTGATACTCCTACTTGCTTTGCTGCTCTGCATAAGCACCTCACAGGAAACAAAGGCTGGCGAAGGATGGCCAGCCAACTATGGCGGCGTGATGCTGCAGGCCTTCTACTGGGACGGTTACGCTGATGCCCAGTGGAGCCGACTTGAAAAGCAGGTCGATAATCTCTCTACGACGTTCGATTTGGTCTGGCTTCCACAGAGTGGTGATTGCGGTGGCCAGTCGATGGGTTACGACGACCTGTATTGGTTCCCCGGCCACTATAACAGCTCGTTTGGTACGGAAACGGAGTTACGCTCACTAATCACGACATTCAAGAACAAAGGTATTGGCACCATTGCCGACGTGGTCATCAATCACCGTAGAAACGTGAGTACGTGGAATGACTTCCCAAGAGAAACCTACAAGGGAGTGACCTATCAGCTAACGTATAAGGACATCTGTTCTAACGACGAGGCTGCTGCGAATGGCTATCAGGTAGGGCCGAACGCAGATACCGGTGAAGGATGGGACGGCATGCGTGACCTCGACCATAAGAGCCAGAATGTACAGACGAATGTGAAGGCCTATCTGAAGATGCTGCTCGAGGACTTGGGCTATGCTGGTTTCCGCTACGACATGGTGAAAGGTTATAGTGGTGAGTACACAAAGCTCTACAACAATGACTCCAAGCCGCAATTCTCTGTGGGTGAGTGCTGGGACAGTTCCAATACCATTAAGAACTGGATTGATGCCACCGACAAGACCAGTGCAGCCTTCGACTTCCAGTTCCACTATACCGTGCGCAATGCCGCTAATTATTCCGACTGGAGCAATCTGGGAAAGCAGAACGACGGCAACTGGCCGTTGGTCAGCAGCAGTTTCTACACTGGCAGCTACCGCCAATACGCCGTGACTTTCGTTGAAAACCATGACACAGAGTACCGTTCGGCTACTGCGCAGCAAGATCCTTTGCGAAAGGATACCCTTGCAGCCAATGCCTATCTGCTGGCTATGCCCGGAACACCTTGTGTGTTTCTGAAACACTGGCAGGCATACAAGCAGGAAATCGCCAATATGGCAGCTGTCCGCAAGGCCGTGGGTATCAGCAATGTGAGCAAGCCGACCAACTTGGCGTCCCATAAAGACTACTATGCCGTACAGGTGGCTGGAGACGGTAGTAAGAAGTTGCTATGTGTCGTAGGTACCGAGGCAGCAACATACGAACCCAAAAGCACTGCATGGAAGAAAGTCATTAGCGGATACCACTATGTCTACTATGTGCAGGGCATCGAACCCAGTGACATCACTCTTCCACAGCTGAAGGATGACGAGAAACCGCAGGATGGTGTATACAATGGCGTGCCTTCGTTCTGCACCGTAGAAGAAAATGAGATATGTGCCTTCTTTGAGGCTCCTACGTCATGGGGCAGCCAGATTTACACCTGGGCATGGATGAATGGTGGCGACGGAAAAGACTATGTGGGTACCTCATGGCCAGGTGTCAGTGCCACACTGATTGGTACGGCCGACAATGGCAACAAGGTGTTCAAATGGACTTCAACGAAGACCACAGCTCCTGACAATATTATCTTCAGTGGAGGTGGCGAACAGACCCAAGACATGGCATTCACCAATGGTGGCTACTACACGAAGGACGGTCGTCAGGATGTGGTTACCGGCATCGCCTCCATAACCAACACGCAAACAACATCACCATATATTTATACCCTCGACGGACGCCGTCTGCCTGCAGGAATCTCGTTGGGCAGTCTGCCACGAGGCATCTATATCGTGAACGGCAAGAAACTGGTGAAATAGTTTTTTTTATACCAATATTAGAAATATCCGGGGAGAAAAACCTCGGATATTTCTTTTTTTGATTATCTTTGCAGACGAAAAACGTAACTTAAAAACGATGAAACTAAAAACTTTATTTGTGATTACGACTTTGGCATGCGCCCTTTGCATGCAGGCACAAAAATATGTTGGCGGCGACCTGAGCCTCGTTCCTGCCTATGAGGCTGCAGGCGACAAATGGCTTGATGCCGACGGAAACACCATCAACAGTTTCTATCAAGACGGCATGCTGACCTATGTTCACGACGTTGCCGGATGGAATGCCGTGCGTGTGCGTCTCATTGTTGAGGCCGACAAGGATGATGTGCCAGCCACCTGTCAGGATCTTGAGTATGTAAAGAAATTAGGAAAGCGAGTCAAGGATGCCGGTATGAACCTGCTGCTCGACATTTTCTACAGTGACACCTGGACCGATGTGAGCCAGCAGTGGATTCCTTCCAGTTGGGGATACAACAGATCTACCGCCACGGAGACGCTGGCGCAGAAGGTGAAAAGCTATACCACAGAGGTGCTGAACGAACTGACCGCATACGGCGCCAAACCCGATTTCGTGCAGATTGGCAACGAGGTGAGCTACGGCATGCTCTGGGATAGTGCCTCGGGCAAGAACAAGGCTAACGCATTCTATACCAGCAGCACCTATCAGAATTACGCTACACAGATACAGCGTTTCGCCACTCTGCTGAAGGCTGCCGCCGAGGGTGTGAGAGCTTCCAACTGTGCCACGGCAAAGATTGTGCTGCACTGTGAGCGGACTTACACCAGCAGCCATTGCAAAAACTTCTACACATGGGTAGAGCAGGCTGGCTTTACCGACTACGACATTATCGGTCTCAGCTTCTATCCGCTTTGGCATGGAACGCTCGCCAACCTCAAAAACACGCTGGGCACGCTGCAGACTTCTTTCCCCAGCAAGGACATCCACATCGTAGAGACTGGCTATCATAACACGTCTATCACCGTGAAGAGCGGAGAGCACGACACCAGCGGCACATGGCCCTACTCACCTGCCGGGCAGGCTGCTTTCCTGAAAGACCTGATTGCCGCGCTTGCCGACTATAAGAATGTGACGGGACTATACTACTGGCAGCCCGAGGAGTGCGGAAATGGCGCCGACGCAAGCGGAAACAACCGCGTGATGGGCAGTTGGGACCAGCGCGGATTCTGGGAACTGACATGGAAAAGCGGCAGCCATCATCTGAACAGTGCCACGGCACTGATGACCTTGAAGACATTCCTCGACTATAGTAGCGGCGGTGACACGCAAACCGATATCTCCAGCCAGTTTGCCAATCTGGACTTCGAACAGTGTGAGGTGAGCGGTGGTAGCGTCAGCACCTGTCCGGGATGGACCATCAATTACGACCAGGGATGGGGCAGTATCTGGCCGGTGGTGGTCAACGAATGGCACTCAGGCCAGACCAGTGGCAATTGTTTCCAGGCCTGGGTAGACAAGAACAAAACGCTCAGCCAGGGAAACATCATCTGGCAGAGCCTCGAGAATATGCCTGCAGGCACTTACACCATCACGGCGACGATACATACCGACTATGACGGCATCTATCTTTTTGCCAACAACGACGCCCAGCTAGTTACATCTACTTCGTCGTGGGGAATGGCTTATGAGACCAAGGTGACCACCACGCTCACCGAGCAGGGCACCATTACGCTCGGATTGAAACTCAATAGTGCCTCTAATGCGAGCGGCGAGATCAATCTCTATGCCGACAATTTCAAGTGCTTTAGTCAGACTTCCGGCATCGGTGACATCACGGTATCGCCTCAAAAGCCCTCCGACAACAATACATGGTATACACTTAGCGGTCAGAGATTGCCGAGTAAGCCAAGTGCCAAAGGCATCTATATCAATAGTGGCCATAAGGTGGTCGTCAAATAGCAGATTTGTTATCCTTCATTCTGTCATCAATCAGGAAATCACCCGAACCCTTTAAATAAAATATCCTCAGAGCCGAAACTCTGAGGATATTTTTTTTGTAGTCAATACTCTACAACTACATCTGGCTCTCGCCCTCGACATATTCTGAGAGGAAAAGATGCTCACCGTCGAACACAACATAGGTAAACTGGCTGATCCAGTCGCCCAGGATAATCATGCGGCTCTTATGAGAGAGCATTAAATCGAGTTCAATATGGCGGTGTCCGTAGATGAAGAAGTCGATATCGGTATGCGTTTTCAGATACTCTTTCGTGTACAGTACCAGATGCTCACGGTCCTCACCCAGATAAACGGCCTCGTTTCGCTCCTTGTGCGTCTGATAACTATGCCGTGCCCAGTTCAGTCCGAGCCACATTCCCCAACGCGGATGAATGGCGTTGAGCAGTTTCTGGCAGGTTGGATTGTGGAACATGCGGCGCAGCAGCTTGAACTTTACGTCGGGGTCGCCCAGTCCGTCACCATGAGCCAGGAAGAAAATCTTGTCGTATATCTCGATGGTCGCCGGCTTCCTGTGCAGAATGACACCACACTCTTTCTCCAGGTATCCGTAGGTCCATAAGTCGTGATTGCCCGTGAAGAAGTGTACCTCCACGCCCATGTCGGTCAGCTCGGAGATTTTCCCGAGGAATCGTGTGAATCCCTTGGGCACCACATACCGGTACTCATTCCAGAAATCGAACATGTCGCCCAGCAGATAGACAGCAGCAGCCTTGTGCTTGATGCTGTCAAGAAAGCGTACGAGCCGCCGTTCCTGCATGCGCCCGTGCTCGATGGCAAGCGATCCCAAATGGGCATCGGATAAAAAATAAACACTTTTCATAGTCGTCACTTAGTCAAATCCTAATTCCACACGTGCTTCTTCCGACATCATGCTCTGGTCCCAGACAGGCTCGAAAACGAGGTTGACCATGACCGACTTGACACCGTCCACGCTCTCTATCTTCGTGCGTACATCTTCCAGAATGAAGTCGGCGGCAGGGCAGGAGGGGGCAGTGAATGTCATGTCGACATCCACCGAGGCATCGTCCTTCACGTCAATCTTGTATATCATGCCGAGATTCCAGATGTCCACAGGAATCTCTGGGTCGTAAACGGTTTTCAGCACATCTACTATTCGCTCTTCTATTCTTGTCTTTTCCTCAGGTGTCATGGTGCAGTTTTGTTCTTTTCTGCAAAGGTAGTGAAAATCGGGCGCAGAACAAAATAAAACGAGGTTTATTTTTACTGCCGGGATGCAACCTGTCTTTGGCTTTTCAAGCAAGAACAGTGAAATAATTCGGGAAATAGCCGATAATCTCGAAATAAATCGTTACCTTTGTCTCTCTAAACCTATAGCCGGCAAATTGTCGGCAAGTGATAAAAATCAATCAATATGAAATACTCAATCATCGTTCCCGTATATAACCGCCCCGACGAGGTGGATGAACTGTTACAAAGCCTGTGTGAGCAGACACAGAGAGATTTTGAGGTGCTCATCGTTGAGGACGGCTCGCAAAAGGATTGTAAGGCCGTAGTGGACAAGTATGCCGGCAAATTGGATGTAAAGTATTTCATGAAGCCCAACAGCGGTCCCGGACAAAGCCGCAACTATGGTGCTGAGCGTGCTCAGGGTGAGTATCTGCTGGTACTCGACAGCGACGTGGTGCTGCCCACGGGTTATCTGCAAGCCGTTGATGACGAGCTGCAGCGCCAGCCGGCAGATGCCTTTGGCGGACCGGATGCAGCCCATCCGTCGTTTACTGATGTGCAAAAGGCCATCTCATATTCCATGACAAGTTTCTTTACCACAGGCGGCATTCGCGGAGGAAAGAAGAAACTGGACAAGTTCTATCCGCGTTCGTTCAACATGGGCATCCGCCGCGATGTGTATCTGCAGCTGGGCGGCTTCTCGAAGATGCGGTTTGGTGAGGATATCGACTTCTCCTACCGCATTGTGGAGGCAGGTTACAAGCCGCGTCTGTTCCCCGAGGCATGGGTATGGCACAAGCGCCGCACGGACTTCCGCAAGTTCTTCCGTCAGGTATATAATAGTGGTATTGCGCGCATCAACCTCGAAAAGCGACATCCCGGTACGATGAAACTGGTCCATCTGCTGCCCATGGTGTTTACCGTTGGCGTCATCGCATTGGTGCTTATCTCCGCCTTTGGCCGTGCCATGATGCACTACGACGCTCCCAACTGGCGCTCATGGTATTGGGTGTGTGCACTTCCCTGGCTCCCCATTATCTTCTATAGTTTGGTGATTTTCATCGATTCCAGCATCCGCAACAAAAGCCTGAAGGTGGGTTTGCTCTCAGTCCCCGCTGCTTTCGTCCAGCTGATGGGCTATGGTTTCGGCTTCATCGAGTCGTGGTGGAAACGCTGCGTGAAGAAACAAGACGAGTTCACCGCATTCGAAAAGAATTTTTACAGTTAAAAGTGAAAAGTGAAGAGAGAACAGTTATGATTACCTTTTACTAATGAGAGCGTTATAATGGAAAGAAAGGAAAGTGTGTTGAAGAATAAAAGCGAAAGCTTTGCAAAGAGAATCATCAAGCTTTATCAGTATCTGATGAATGTAAAACATGAGACTGTCATTTCCAAACAAATATATCGAAGCGGCACAAGCATTGGCGCCAATATTGCGGAAAGCAGATATGCACAAAGTGAATTCGATTTCATAAGTAAACTTAGCATTGCTTTGAAAGAAGCAGAGGAAACGGAATATTGGTTAAAGAGTTTAAGAGGGGGAGATTATCTTACAGAGGCTGAGTATCTCTCCATGTCGAAAGACAATAATGAGATAATCCGAATGCTTGTAAGCTCAATTAAAACAATGAAGAAAAAAGTGGGAATACTATGAAAACAAACGACAATCTAAATACAAGAGGCGAGACTAATCATAACTGTTCACTATCAACTATTCACTCTTCACTGAAACTGACTATCAACAATTGGGCTGAGGAGGACCGGCCGCGCGAGAAACTCATGAGGCTGGGTGCTGATGCCTTGTCGAATGCGGAACTGCTGGCCATCTTGATTGGCTCCGGCTCCACCAAGGAGAGTGCCGTGAGTTTGATGCAGCGTGTGCTGAACGACTGCGATAACAACTTGAACACGTTGGGAAAACGTAGCATTCACGAGCTGATGACGTATAATGGGGTGGGAGAGGCCAAAGCCATCACCATCCTTGCTGCCTGCGAGCTGGGCAAACGGCGCCAACAGGCGCAGGCCGCTGAACGGAAAGACCTGGGCTCGGCCACGGCCGTCTACAACTATATGCACCCCCAGATGCAGGATCTGGATGTTGAGGAGGCGTGGATACTGCTGATGAACCAGAACTACAAGCTGATTAAGCCGATGCGAATCTCACATGGAGGAATCACCGAGACGGCTGTCGACGTGCGTATCATCATCAAGGAAGCGCTGCTATGTAATACCACGGTGCTCGCCCTGTGTCATAACCATCCCAGCAACAATCCGCGGCCAAGCAGGGATGACGACCAGCTGACTCAGCGTGTAAAGAAAGCCTGTGAGCTCATGCGCATCCACTTCATGGATCATATTATCATTACCGACGGTGCCTATTATTCTTATTACGAGCAGGGCAGGTTGTAAAGACAGACTATCTCCTAATGGCTTTCTCTAAGGTCAGAGCATCTATTGTGAGATTGAAGCCTGATGGCACATTCCCAACATGGATAAAAGGACTCAATATTTTTTGTTTTCGATATGGTTTTTATCGAAAAAAGTAGTATCTTTGCATAGTGGTTTACCATGCCTTCTGCTTACATTCGAGAACCGCAAAACCAGCATGATTAACATTTATTAAACACTATCACTCTAGTGAGAGAAAGCTATCACTCCAGTGAGAGAAAGCTATCACTCCAGTGAGAGGATCCTATCACTCCAGTGATAGACTCACGATTTGTGCCTGTATGTACCTCAATCTGTCATTACTTGTACCTCAATCTGTCATTACTTGTACCTCAATCAGCCATTATCGTCAACAGGAACAAGGGTGCTCGCTGACTGTCTGAAGAGATATCATACAAAAAAGAGCTGACAGTTGGCTGTCAGCTCCTTGTTCGTATTGCAGGTCATTCCCTTCGCGAGAATTACCTATACGGCAGGCATCTTACTCCTTCACGCGGTTGAGGTAGCTGCCGTCGCGGGTGTCAACCTGGATGAGGTCGCCCTCGTTGATGGATTGCAGCCTCACTAATCAGAACCTGATCCGTTTGTTATAGCTAAAGCTCTGGCTACTGGCATTAATGCCATAAATGCCACTTGGCCAGCCGCTTACGTTTACATAGGCTTCTATGTCGTTTATCACCTGACTATACACCACCAGTCCCGTTGACACATTAACGATGCTCAGAGTCCACTGCGGTATAGTTACCTGGCCGTTGCCCGGTTCCTCAATATCCATTTCTGGAACGACACGCAGGTAAGTACCGTCGTATTCAACAAACAGTTGCGGATCACCTGTGATCTCACCAGACTCTAGCGGAACAACCCGGAACAGCAACTCAAAGTCGTTGCATCCGCCACCGCTATGTGCCTCCAGCCTCACATAATAAGGATCCGTCTCGTAGGGCATCGTAAAGTAAACATAATTACCCACCTTTCTATATGCAGTTGGGGCATTTGCGCCATAGAAACTGATGTCCATCCCGTCGAAGAATGTTGAGTACAGTCCTACCTCGTTACCGCCGTTGATGTCCCTATATCCTGTACTTCCAGACCGTAGGTCTCCGTTTATATTCTCATATACATAACGAACCTCATCAAGTCCTTCGCCAACAACAAGGTCGGCTCTTCTCCTCACTCGCCATAATGGCCTTCTTGTGGGAGTAGTGATTTCCCTTAATCCTCCGTCGCCATCGTCTGGACTCAGATCCTCCTCTTCCTCCTCAGGATACTGGTCCGAGGGGAATGTGAATATCCTCTCGGGACAGGTGCCGTTCATGGTGATGGCCTCATCCTGCCATCCTTGCACGAACAGGTTGCTACCGTGATGGACGATGCGCTTGCTCTTGGTCGCAATTGTGTCACCATTCAGGGTGATGGCTGCAGTCAGGTGTGCCACATGATACTGTAGCGTGTCGTTATATGTCACCTGACACTGGTTGCCGGAAGGATAAATGCTGAATGAGTTACTGTCGATGCTCCAGGAAACAGAATAGTCAGCGGACAGATGTCTAACTGTATAAGTCTTAGTACCGCAGAGTACCGTATCCCCATATGGATAATCTACAGAACTTAGCGCAGCGTATGCATCTAACAAACCATACCCTACTTTATTATTCCAACCAGAAGTAAATGAATATTAAGGCAACTTT
>JAEEXN010000018.1 GCA_016291595.1 Prevotella sp. | reverse complement strand
ATCAGAATCCTGTCAGAGCTCTGCAACGACTCGATGAGCCGGTCGACTGCCATCTCCTCTACATCAGAGTCGTTCAGTCCGACACGAAGGTTGGCCGTAAGGTCCAGTTCCCGGGCAAGGTTTCGAAGCACGGACTGGAAGAATGAGTCGATGGTCTCGACACGGAAATGACTATAGTTGTGAATGAGGTTACTCAACGCAATACCGGATTGACGGGAGGCTTTTTCCTCATCGATGCCAAGTTCCTCGCACACTCGCTCAAGATAGGGGCGGCTATCGGGCAGCTGTTTCCAAATACCGTAAAGCTGACTGAGTATGCGCATCTTCATCTCCTCTGTGGCCTTGTTGGTGAACGTAACGGCCAGAGTGGTGCGATAACTCATCGGATTCTGGACAAGCAATTTGATGTACTCAACGGCAAGGCGGAATGTTTTTCCGCTACCGGCGCTGGCCTTGTAAACGATTAAAGGAGTCATGTATATAGTTTTAAGCGTGTCATTAATTATATGTAGGGCAGGGTAGAAGGCCTTTGCAAATCAGTAGAAGCGCCTTCTGAGAGCAGCGAGGGCTCCTCTGGATGGATAACTTAATGCTCTGCTCACCATTTGTCAAACAACTCAATGCCGAACTCACATCCGAAACCGTCGAACTTGCCGTTCCGGGTTCCGAGAAACACTCCCAAGGAGAAGATACGGTTGGTAAAGCCGTAACCCATCTCCACATAGGGCTTGAGATTCTGGGTCATGAGGCCGCTGGCATAGATTCTTTCCATCTCAAAGTATTTACCGATGAAAGGAAGACGAGACAAGATCATCAGGGGCGACTCAAAGGTGGCATTGGCTCGAACGTAATAGTCGGAAGAGTTAAAATAACGGCTCCGCAACACCTGAAAGTTGCCGCTCCAGTCGTCTTTCCATCCGCCGCGGATATTCTCGTCGCGGAAATTACTATAGTCGAGGAAGTAGGATTTCGAGTTCTTCAGCGTATAGGCTCCGGCACCAAAGCGAAGCGACAATGAGCGTAGGCGATGGAACTGACGAATGAGCGAGGCGTCGAACTCATATTTCTCATATTCATAGTCGCTATTGAAAAGGCCTTTGAAAGAACGTTCCCAATTTAGGGTGAAGTAGGGACCGTCCCATCCGCGCGGACGGAATTGCAATTGAAGGGCAGGAGCTGAGGTGTGGTATTTGTATGAGCGCCCAAGCTCTCGGAACCCGGCCTTGTTAACGGCAGAACGACGGTGGTAGACAAATCCGCCAAGTATAGACCAGTAGTCGGAGATGTCGTAGTTATTCTCCAGCTTCACATAGGTGTCCTTGAACTCATCCAAGCCCAATTTGCTGATATAGGCTGTGTCTATTGGAAGGCGATGGTCTTCATAATCACGATAGATAGCGTCGAGGATACTCGAATTGGAGATGCGGTTGCCGTTTCCTAGTTCTACACGGAAGAACGCATGGCGGCGTTTGTTGTAGTTGAACACGACGGGAAGCCGGAAATAAAACTGGCGTTGCTTGAATGAGTAACCAGACTTGAAACGCATCGACAGGTCGCGGTTGGGAGTGAAATTATAACCTGCCCTGACATCAAACTTGTAGACAAAGCCCTTCCTGCCGCTATAACCGAAATAGAGAGGATTCAAGATAGGATTGATACGAAATGAGCCTTTATCTTTTCCGCCAAACGAGCCTTTGATACGGTTAACAAGATTGTCGCCAATAACGTCCCATAGCACATCCTTCGCAAAATTGTTCTTCTTCTTTTTCTCCACGGTAGTGGTGTCCGCCTGCCTTTGTGCCTCTCTCTCTGCCTCAATCGAGTCGAATTTGTGGTAGATAGCCTTTTCATAGTCTGACAAGCTATCTGGACGCAACGATGTCATCAGTTGTCGATCGTGACTATCGCGTATGCTGTCTGGAAGGAATGTGGTAAGGCCGTAAACATTATGAAACTTAAATCGAAGCCGGTTGCCGATAAACCCGAATCTGCCCGAGACATCACACCGTAATGGAAGCAACGACCCAACGCCCGAGGAACCCATTTCCACCTCCAACTTAAAAAATATCATGTCGTACTCACCGTTCATCTCTGCGTAACACACTCTGCCTGTCCGTCTATCAACAAGGGCATAGCCTTTCACCAGCTGCGTGTTTGTTATCTTGGGAGTAAATGTGACACGGTCCGTCGAATCCGTCTCCGACACCACCTTATATTTATATACTTGATGATTTTTCCGATGGAAAGGGGAGAGAATACGGTCTTGAATCAACGTTACGCTATAGAGGTCTGGGGTGAAATAGGCGACCATGGTGGGTAACATGCGCCGATGACGAGGAACTGTTCCAACTATCACTTGCCGGAATGCATCATAATCGTCAATATCCTTGAACATCATGCGTGAATAGGTCTCGCCAATAAACTCGCGTCGCCTTCCCCTGCTGATAAAATGCATGCTCGGAACCGACATGAGAATAGGATTACGACGGTCTGTACTTAGGGTATAGCGGGTGTAAACATTTGTGGCCGTACCACGGACATCTCCATGAATGCCACTTTTATAGTCAAAAAGCCTGTGCAGAGTAAGCGGTAATGGCCTGTACTTTGCATATAAAACACTACTGATCATTAACATCATGATAATCAATAGTATACGCCGTGTTCCTGACTTAGTATAGTTCACGGCTCCAAAGATAGTAAAAAAAATCCTCTCCCAAAAATTTTGGAAGAGGGAAAATGTGGTTGATGCGTTTTTTTAAATGGATAGGGGGAGAAGCGTTGCTTACTTTACCCCTATAGACTCTATATCATTTTTCTAGCATATAGCTTAAGTCCTTCAATATCACTTATCCAAGATATTTCATCAGAATCTTGGCATTACCGCTATCACGGAGCTTGGCAATACTCTTCTCACGAATCTGACGAACACGCTCACGAGTAAGACCAAGCTGGTCGCCAATTTCCTCGAGGCCTTTCTCATGACAACCTATACCAAAGCATTCGCGAATTATAGTGATCTCACGCTCTTTCAGTACTTTATTGAGTACAGAATTCAGCTCCTGAGCCATACTTTCGTGATCGACCTGACGATCTGTACGTGAATCGTCACCACTTGCCATTACGTCGAGCATACAGTTGTCCTCACCATCCTGAAAAGGAGCATCAATAGACACATGATGACCATCAGCCATCAGACTCTGTCCAATTTTCTCCTCATCGAGATTTGTGGCATCTGAAAGCTCTGAAACGCTTGGATGACGTTGATACTCCTGCTCGAATTTATTGATCTCGTGGTTGATTTTATTCAAAGAACCTACCTGATTCAAAGGCAGGCGCACAATACGACTCTGCTCGGCAATAGCTTGCAGTATAGACTGACGAATCCACCAAACCGCATAAGAGATAAATTTAAAGCCACGAGTCTCATCAAATTTCTGAGCTGCTTTAATCAAGCCAATGTTACCCTCATCAATAAGGTCTGTAAGTGTCAATCCCTGATGTTGATATTGTTTAGCCACAGAAACCACAAATCGCAAATTAGCTGTGACGAGTTTATCTTTAGCTATCTCACCTTCACGTCCTCCTTTTTTAATTTTCTGAGCGAGCTCAATTTCCTCATCAATAGAAATCAACGGTGCACGTCCAATCTCAACAAGATACTTATCCAGCGCCTCACTTGAGCGATTCGTAATGCTTTTCTGAATTTTAAGTTGCCTCATCTTTGATACCTTAAACCGTACTAATTGATTGATAATCAAATATATAAATAGAATTAGCTTTTAAAAGCGATGCAAAATTACAAAAAATATGAATAAGTTGTACATTTTTATGTATAATTTTCTATTTAAAAAACGTTAATAACGATAGTAGCATCATTCACCCATGTATTTTATTTATCATAATACTGATTATCTTATTAATTGCTAGTTTTGAGTTTTTATTGACTCATAAAGATTGTAATAAACATTTATAAACGAGAAGTATTTGTTATTCTAAGGAAATTTTGTACCTTTGTCCTTTCAATATTAAATTAATATATAATGAGTGAAAGTATCATCATAAAGAACGCTCGTGTGAATAATCTGAAGAATATCTCTCTCGATATTCCACGCAATAAATTCATTACGATTGCAGGCGTTTCTGGTTCAGGAAAATCTTCCCTTGCATTTGACACTCTTTATGCAGAAGGACAAAGACGATATGTGGAAAGTCTCTCTTCTTATGCCAGACAATTTTTGGGAAGAATGAGTAAGCCTGAGTGTGATTTTATCAAAGGTCTTCCACCTGCCATTGCTATTGAACAGAAAGTTATTAGCAGGAACCCCAGATCTACCGTAGGAACAACTACAGAGATTTACGAGTATTTACGTCTGCTTTTTGCACGAATTGGACGAACTTATTCGCCAATTAGCGGACAAGAAGTGAAGAAGAATACAACCGAAGATATTCTAAATTGCGTAAATACCTTTTCAAAAGGTACTAAATTTGTGATTCTTGCCCCTCTCCATGTTGCCGAAGGCCGTACGATCAAACGCCAATTACAGATGATGATTCAAGAAGGGTATTCCCGTATTTGTCATAATAGGAAACCCGTCCGTATTGATGATTATTTAAGCCAAGCAGACTTTTCCCAAATTGAGGCAAAAGATATTTTCCTACTTATTGACCGCCTTTCTGTAGATGATTCCAAAGACGTTCTAGCCCGTATTGTTGATTCTTCAGAAACAGCTTTCTATGAAGGTGACGGAGAATGTAGGCTTATGTTTCTACCTTCAAATATCACTTATGATTTCTCTACTCGTTTTGAGGCAGACGGGATGAAGTTTGAAGAGCCATCAGATAACATGTTTTCTTTTAACTCACCAGTCGGAGCCTGCCCTACTTGTGAAGGATTTGGACGTGTGATTGGCATAGATGAAAAACTTGTAATCCCGAATTCATCGCTTAGTGTATACGAAGGGTGTGTTCAATGCTGGCATGGTGAGAAAATGGGAATGTGGAAAGATGAGTTTTGTCGACGTGCCGTTGTAGATGATTTCCCTATTTTTGAGCCTTACTATGCCCTATCACGGCAACACAAGGATTGGCTTTGGCATGGACTCCCATGCGATAAGCATCGCGACATACATGATCAGGTTTCAATAGACTCCTTTTTCCAAATGATAAAGGAAAACCAGTACAAGATTCAATATCGTGTTATGTTGAGCCGCTATCGCGGTAAAACACTCTGCCCAAAATGCCATGGAACACGCCTCAAGAAAGAGACGAGCTATGTGATGATTCAAGGCAAAAGCATTAGCGATTTAGTGGAGATACCTATCTCCCAACTTAAATCATGGTTTGACCATCTATCTCTTGATGAGCATGAGAGTAAAATAGCAAAAAGATTACTTACAGAAATCAATAATCGTTTGCAATTTCTTGTGGATGTTGGAGTTGGATACCTTACACTCAACCGACCTTCAAATACACTTAGTGGCGGAGAGAGCCAACGAATAAACCTCACAACATCTTTAGGGAGTTCTTTAGTAGGCTCTCTTTACATTTTGGACGAACCGAGTATAGGGCTGCATTCACGAGACACTTACCGGCTAATCCATGTACTTAAACAATTACAGTCGTTGGGCAATACCGTCATAGTTGTAGAACATGACGAGGACATTATGCGTGCATCAGATTATCTTATTGACGTTGGTCCGAATGCAGGTCGTCTTGGTGGGGAGATTGTCTTCCAGGGTAATGCGAATAGCATTACGACAGAATCATTAAGTACGTATCCACAAAGCTATACGGTCAGATACCTGACCCATACTGATACTATTGAGGTTCCTAAAAGCCGACGTCCTTGGAATATGTTCATCGAACTTAAGGGATGTCGAATGAATAACTTAAGAGGCATTGATGTTAAGTTCCCACTTCATGTGCTCAATGTTGTGACGGGAGTATCCGGATCAGGCAAGTCATCATTAATAAAAGGTATACTCTACCCTGCCCTCAAACGCCATTTCGACGAGGTGGCAGATACCCCTGGCGAATATATAGCGCTTGAGGGTGACTGGCAACAGATATCTCATGTCGAGTTTGTAGACCAAAACCCCATCGGAAAGTCAACGCGCTCTAACCCAGCCACTTATATTAAAGTATATGATGTAATTAGACAACTCTTTGCAGAACAGCCCCTATCAAAACAGATGGGCTTTACACCACAGTATTTCTCATTTAATGCAGACGGTGGACGTTGTGACGAATGTAAAGGAGCGGGAGTCATTACCGTTGAGATGCAATTCATGGCCGACCTTGAATTAGAGTGTGAGGCTTGTCACGGGCACCGCTTTAAACGTGACATCCTTGATGTACGTTTTGAGGGGAAAAATATTGATGATGTTCTTAACATGACTGTAAATGAGGCCATAGAGTTTTTTAGCCAGGCTGTCCAAAATAAAGCAAATAATTTAGCCAAAAACATTGCAGACCGTCTAAAGCCCCTCGATGATATCGGATTAGGGTACATCAAACTCGGACAAAGTTCGTCAACTCTCTCGGGAGGTGAGAACCAACGTGTCAAGCTGGCTTATTTCATTGGCCAAGAGAAGCAACAACCTACACTATTTATTTTTGATGAGCCGACAACAGGATTGCATTTTCATGATATCAAGCGCCTATTGACTGCCTTCGAGTCTCTCATAAACCGTGGACATACTATTATTGTCATTGAACACAATATGGACGTCATTAAGTGTGCTGACCATGTGATAGACCTAGGACCTGATGGTGGCGATAAAGGTGGCGATTTGGTATTTGCAGGAACTCCCGAACAACTTGTCCAATGCCAATCAAGTATTACAGGAAAATATTTACGAGATAAACTCCAATGAGTTTTTCTAGTAAATGATAGAGCGGAATACGGGAGTCGAACCCGCCTCCTAGGCTTGGGAAGCCCATGCACTACCGATGTGCTAATTCCGCAAAAAAAATGATGGAGAAAAGAGCCGATGGCGGGACTCGAACCCGCGACCTACGCATTACGAATGCGTTGCTCTACCAACTGAGCCACATCGGCATTCCTACAACTTATTATTCCATAAGATGTCTGAAAACGGATGCAAAGATAAAACAAACTTTTCAGATGACAAAATTATTTCCACACTTTTTTCGCACATTATATGCCTCGCCTTTTATAGAACTAGTATCATGCCCTGCTTCCGCACCATCTTAAACATGGAAACGATATTTGCGTTTTGCCTTCTGAGGAGTGCGACCTCCAAAACCATCACCTTTACGTATTACCCCAGGACGAGCCACGCCTCGATAATCAGCCCATCGGGTACGAATTTTGTCAACATAATCAACCGTTTCGTTTCCGCGCATGTAGCCATGTTTCACGATAGGATCTGTGTAAAAAACTGGCTCGCGGAGTTTCAAAACGTATTCTGCCACATCATTCCAACGCTTTGGATTTCGTCCGTTTTTTTGAGCTAAAGCCATAGCGTCACGAATATGATGATAGCCTCCATTGTAGCATGCTAGAGCAAAATAGATTCGCTCATTTGGAGCAGGAATATCATTAAAATATCCCATCAACTCACTCATATACCTTGCAGCCGCAGCTATGTTTGCCTCCGGATCGTATATTTTCTCACGCGGCAACCCTAAATGGTCTGCGGTGGCAGGCATAATCTGCATGAGACCGCAAGCCCCTGCCCATGAGCGTGCATTTGGATCAAAAGTTGACTCCTGATAACATTGAGCTGCCATCAGACGCCAGTCAAGACGCGCCATCGGCGCATATGTCATGAAAAACTTATCGTATCGTGATATCTCGCCCTTAGCCCTATTAAGCATCGGAGCAAAAACATGTCTTTTCACACTTTTAGCTGACAACAAAAAAGCCTCTTCCTTTTTTATTTCTGCTATCATAGTTGGCTTATACCAACGGTTAAGTGTATCAGCCAACTCTACATTGTTTTTTTGAACTGCCCATGACAAACCTAACGAGTCTATCTTAACGCCACATGCTTCAAGACTATCACCTATAGTAATACGCTTTGGTAAGAGAAAAGCTATGATATCTGCATCACCTCGTTTGAGCCTATTAACCATCTCGAGAGTATCCTTGCACACTTCCACCCTCACAGATACTCCTAGCTTCTGTGCAAATCTCTCACAAAGAAGATATTGAGTTCCCATTCCGTGTCCATGATAGTCGTAATATGTCTCAGGTCCAGTCATAGTCAACATTATCAGTTCACCATTAGTCACCATGTCTGTCATGGTAAAATCGTCTGTCGTCGGAATCGAGTCCTCTGCAATCTCGCCCCATGGTGTGATGATACGTTCATCTTGTTTCCTGCCAATGCATGAAACAAACAACACCATGAGTGTCAATGCATATATATACGCTTTTATTCTCAATTCTATACGGATTCCGGCTAATTCTATCAGAATCGGATGCAAAAGTAATCATTTTCTTGCACATTCTCACAAAAATGAGTATTTTTGCACTCGGTTTTTAAGAAAATATAGATAATTATATTATGTTACGTATTGCTATTCAATCGAAAGGTCGTTTATTTGACGATACGATGAATTTGCTATCTGAGGCTGATATTAAGGTTAGTGCCAGCAGGCGTACCCTATTAGTTCAGTCCTCCAATTTTCCTCTAGAGGTGCTGTATCTTCGTGACGATGACATTCCTCAAAGCGTAGCAAATGGTGTGGCTGATTTAGGTATAGTAGGTGAAAACGAATTTGTTGAGCGCAATGAGGATGCAGAAATTGTCGACCGTCTGGGGTTCAGTAAATGCCGCCTCTCATTAGCCATCCCCAAGGAGATCAACTATCCAGGAATAGAGTGGTTTGAAGGTAAAAAGATTGCCACTTCTTATCCATATATCTTGAAGCAATTTTTACATAAGCACCACATCAATGCAGAGATTCATGTTATTACAGGAAGCGTAGAGATAAGTCCTGGTATTGGCTTAGCTGACGGTATATTCGATATCGTGAGCAGTGGCTCAACGTTGGTAAGCAACAATTTACATGAAGTTGAGACCGTAATGAAGAGCGAGGCTCTGCTGATAGCCAACAAACATCTTAGTGCTGAGAAAAAAGCATATCTTGAGGCCATGTTATTCCGTTTTGCCGCAGTGCGTGAAGCTGAAGACAAGAAGTATGTACGTATGAATGTTCCCAAAATTCGGCTTAATGAGATTATTGAGGTTTTACCAGGATTGAAAAGTCCAACAATTATCCCTTTAGCTGATGAGGAATGGTGCTCAGTCCACACAGTACTCAACCAAAAACGTTTTTGGGAGATTATTGGAAAACTGAAAGAACTTGGTGCCCAAGGTATCCTCGTCACTCCTATCGAAAAAATGATATTATAAAAAGAAGGGCTTTACATTACAATTAGGAATAGTCTGCAATAAGAAATGAAGATAATACGTTTCCCGCGGAAAGAAGACTGGAGCTATATTGCGGAACGTCCGTGTCTGGATGTCTCCCAATTAAACACTATAGTGAGTAGTGTTTTGAATGATGTGCGTCAGAATGGCGATATGGCCGTCATAAAATATGAAAGAAAGTTTGACCACGTAGAGTTAGAGTCGTTGTCTGTTACAGATAATGAAATGATTGAGGCTGAGCGTATTGTCTCACCAGAACTCCGCGACGCTCTTCTTCTTGCTCATCATAATATTGTATCTTTTCATGAGTCTCAGCGCTTTGCAAGTAGCAAAGTTGAAACTCAGCCTGGGGTAACATGTTGGCAGAAGAGTGTTCCCATTGAGAAGGTTGGATTATATATTCCAGGAGGTACTGCCCCATTGTTTTCTACAGTTCTAATGTTGAGTGCACCTGCTAAAATAGCGGGTTGTCGGGAAATCGTTCTTTGTACACCTCCCAACCGCGTAGGTAAAGTGCATCCCGCCATTCTGGTTGCTGCAAAAATAGCTGGAGTGGACAAGATTTTCAAGGCTGGTGGTGTGCAAGCAATAGGAGCAATGGCATATGGGACTGAGAGCGTTCCAAAAGTTTATAAAATATTTGGGCCTGGCAACCAATATGTGATGGCAGCAAAGCAACAAGTTTCATTGCATGATTGTGCTATAGATATGCCTGCAGGTCCCAGTGAGGTGTGTGTAATTGCGGATGATTCAAGTAATCCAGAATTTGTTGCAGCAGACTTGTTATCTCAAGCCGAGCATGGAACAGACTCACAAGTGATTTTGATTACAACAAGCGAAATGATACTTGAAGAGGTTCAGAAAGAGATTCATGTACAACTTGAGAAATTATATCGTAAAGATATAGCTATCAGATCATTAGAAAATAGCAAATTGGTTCTCGTAAAATCAAAAACAGAAGCAATGCAGTTATGCAACGCATATGCACCTGAGCACTTGATTATAGCAACTGATGATTACGCGCAATTGGCCACTCAAGTAATTAATGCAGGTAGCGTTTTCCTTGGCCATTATGCATGTGAGAGTGCCGGTGACTATGCGAGTGGTACTAACCATACTCTCCCTACTCATGGATATGCCCTTGCTTATAATGGAGTTAACTTAGACAGTTATAACCGTAAGATTACCTTCCAGCATCTTACCGCAGAAGGAATTCGCTCTATTGGCCGTGCCGTGGAGGTCATGGCAGAGAATGAACAACTAGATGCTCATAAAAATGCCATGTCGGTTAGAATTAAATCACTTGAATCATGAAATCTTTAGAAGAACTCACCCGTCCCAATATATGGAAGCTTGCACCGTATAGCAGTGCCCGTAATGAGTATAGCGGCCATACAGCACGAGTGTTTCTCGATGCTAATGAGAACCCATATAATGCTCCTCTCAATCGTTACCCTGATCCGCTTCAAAGTGAAGTAAAGAAACAATTGTCAAAAATAAAGGGGGTACCTCAAGAATGCATTTTCATTGGTAATGGTAGTGATGAGGCAATTGATCTTCCTTATCGCTGTTTCTGCCGTCCTGGAATTGACAACGTTGTCGCAATTGAGCCTACATATGGGATGTATAAGGTTTGTGCGGACATTAACGATGTTGAATACCGTCCTGTACTCCTAGATGAGAAGTATCAGATAACAGCAGATCGTCTTTTAGCTGCCTCCGACAATCACACAAAATTGATTTGGATTTGCTCACCTAACAATCCTACTGGTAATAGCATCATTCGCGATGAAATCGAGAAAACTATTATAAGATTCGAGGGAATTGTTGTGTTAGATGAGGCGTATGGTGATTTTTCCTCCCAAAAATCTTTCCGGACAGAATTGAGTAAACACCCCAATCTGATTGTTTTGAATACTTTCAGTAAAGCATGGGGATGTGCTGCCATACGTATGGGAATGGCATTTGCTAACAAAGAGATCATTCAGCTATTTAACAAGGTGAAGTATCCTTACAATGTGAATCTGCTTACCCAGCAACAAGCACTTGAAGCAATGAAAGAACCATATGAAGTAACCAAATGGGTTAGAACCTTGCTCCTTGAGCGCAACCGAATGGTTGAAGCATTCAAATTGTTACCTAGCTGTTTGAGAGTATATCCTACAGATGCGAATTTCTTCCTAGCCAAGATGACTGACGCTCAGCGCATTTACGATTATTTGGTTGCCCGTGGAATTATTGTAAGAAATCGTACTCGTGTACAATTATGTAATAACTGTCTGCGTATCACTATTGGAAATAAGAGTGAAAACAATGAATTGCTTTCCGCTCTCAGACAGTATTAAGTGAAATAACATCTGTATTGTATTAATTGACAAGGAACAAAAATCTCTCTCTGCATAAGATGCAAAGAGAGATTTTTGATTATCAGATTCAAAATTATGCCGCTTTCTTAGTTGTAGTCTTTTTTTCTGTTGCCTTTTTCTCTGTAGCTTTCTTTGGGGTAGTTGAAGCTTTTGTTGCTGTTTTCTTCGCTGAAGTATAACATACACTGCATGGAGTCATATTTGCCTTTGCCTCAGCTAGAGTAACAGTCTTGATGTTCTTGCTCTTAGCCAATGCAGTACAACTCTTCTTTTTATGATATTTTGCGCCACCGGCAGCAACATAAACTTTAGATGTACCTGTTGCCTTTGTTGCTTCAGCTTTCTTGGCTGCATCTTCTTGTGCTTTCTTTACATCTTCAGCCTCAACTTTCTTCGTAGTTGCAGGTTTAGGAGTCGCCTTCTTAGCTGCAGCATAGCATACACTACATGGAGTCAGATCTTTCTTGGCATCTGCAAGAGTAAGAGTCTTAACATTTTTGCTTTTTGCTAATGCGGTACAACTATTCGTCTTATGATATTTTGTTCCTCCTGCAGCTGCATAAACCTTAGTTGCAGCAATAGCCTTCGTTGTAGCAGCCTTCTTCTCTGCTTGCTCCTTTACTATGGCTTTTTTGGTAGCTTCTGCCTGAGCAGGATAGCAACGTACACATGGATGTCGTCCCATCTCCTTAGCTTCTTTTGTGGTGATGTCTGTCACATTCTTCGAATTGCGCAAATAGCTACAATCCTTGCTTTTATGATAGGCAATAGCACTTTTGCTTGGAGCAATGTAAACTTTCTGAGCCGTTGCGCTTAGTGATACGCAAAACACAGCAATAAGTGATAAAATGTACTTTTTCATATTCATTGTAATTTAATTAAACAAATCTGTCCGCTAAGTTAATTGAATTGTTGAATGTATGCAAGTAAAATGTTATGTTTTTCGACAAATTTAACGAAAAAAGTGACATTTCTTACGAAATATCACTCCTTTTGTAGTCGATAGGGGAATCGAACCCCTATGCCAAGATTGAGAATCTTGTATCCTAACCATTAGATGAATCGACCAACTGATGGTGCATTATTCGAAACATCCCCCTGGCGGAAGGAGGGGGATTCGAACCCCCGGTACGGTTACCCGTACGGCAGTTTAGCAAACTGCTGGTTTCAGCCACTCACCCATCCTTCCGGGCTCGCTTTAGCTTTGCCAAGCATTGTTTCTCAAATGCGAGTGCAAAGGTAATAGTTAATTTTGATTCCACCAAATTTTTTATTGATTATTTTTCAAAATAGATGAAAAATATTAGTTCACACCATTAAAATAGAGTTGATAGGGTTAGTGTTTGGGAACACATGGTAATAATAAGGGGCTGACAATAAGTCAACCCCCTACTCTATTTTCGAAGATATTGGAAATTTCAATCCAGATTCAAGCTCTTCTTGATTGCAGCTATCTTCTCCTCAGCAGCCTTCATACAACGCTCGTAACATCCAGCACATTCAAATGAAGGATCTTTCACCTCAGTATAGAACTTAATCTTTGGCTCTGTACCTGAAGGACGTACGCTAACTTTTGTTCCATCTTCGCAGAACCACTGGAGAACATTTGACGTGGCAGGCATATCAAGTTTAGTCACATTACCATCAGCATCACGTGCCTCAAGTGATTGATAGTCTTTCCAAAGGCAAATCTTCGAGCCGCCCAATTCTTTAGGAGGATTGTTACGGAAATCTGTCATCATCTGCTTAATCTCATCAGCACCAGTCTTACCAGGACGAACAACATTAATTGTTACCTCGCGCGAGAAACCATACTCGGCATAGATATCCATAAGCAGGTCATACAATGTACGCCCATTATCTTTTGCCCATGCGGCAATCTCACAGATGAGGCAGATTGAAGCGGGTGAATCTTTGTCTCGCACCTTATCAAATGGCAGGAATCCAAAGCTTTCCTCACCACCACCAATATACTTCTTTACACCTTCATCCTTACGTATTTCATTTGCAATCCATTTGAAGCCAGTGTAGCAGTCACGCAGTTCAACTCCGTTCTTTTTCGCAATCTCTGCTATCACCTCTGTTGTCACAATTGTCTTCACCAAGAACTCATTCCCCTTCAATTGGCCAAGTTTCTTCTTGTTGGCAATGATATACCACGAGAACATCATACAGGTCTGGTTGCCGTTCAAAATCTCCCACTCACCTTTGGTGTTGCGGCAAACAATTGCAAGACGGTCAGCGTCAGGATCGCTGGCAATTACGAGGTCTGCATTCAGACGAGTTCCCAGTTTCATTCCAAGAGTCATAGCCTCTGCATTCTCAGGATTTGGTGAAACCACAGTTGGGAAATTACCATCGATGACCATCTGCTCAGGCACAACGTGAATATTCTGGAATCCCCATGAGCGCAGTGCCATTGGAACGATGACACGTCCTGTACCATGCATCGGGGAATAAACAATGTTAAGATCCTTGTTGCGGAGAATCACATCTTGATCTACCATTGCCTCTTTTACTGCCTGAATGTAATCCCAGTCCATCTCTCCTCCGATGGGGATAATAAGTTCTTTATTTCCCTCAAACTTCACATCATCAATTGTAACTTTATTCACTTCGTCGATGATACCTGTGTCATGGGGAGAAAGCACTTGCGCACCATCATCCCAATAAGCCTTGTAGCCGTTATACTCTCTAGGATTGTGTGAAGCTGTCACATTTACACCTGCCTGACATCCAAGCTGACGGATAGCAAACGAGATCTCTGGTGTAGGACGAAGGCTCTCAAACAGATACACCTTAATACCATTGGCAGAAAAGATATCAGCAACACTCTCTGCAAACATGCGTCCGTTGTTACGGCAGTCATGCCCCACTACGACAGAACACTGTTTGTTGGGGAATGCTTTAAGAATATAATTGGCAAAACCTTGTGTAGCCATGCCCACGATATACTTATTCATGCGGTTAGTACCAGCTCCCATGATGCCACGGAGTCCTCCTGTACCAAACTCAAGGTCACGATAGAAAGCATCTATAAGTTCTGTCTTGTCTTCATTACTGAGCATAGCCTGAACGGCCTTGCGTGTCTCTTCGTCAAAAGCAGGTGTTAACCACTGTTTTGCTCTTTTCTCGCACTGAGCGATAAGTTCTGCGTTATTTTCCATAATTCTGTATAGTATTAAATTGTTAATGCTGATTTCTCGGTATAGTGCTTACAAAGATAGAAAAAAAAATCAAAAAAAGAATATTGTAATCATCTATTTTACATTTTTTATATGTAAACACATTATGCATACTAAACCTATTATCAGTACATGTATTTCCAAATGAAGATAATGAATAAGAAGAAAAAAACAATAATAATTGGCTTTTCACAAGTTTTTTTGTACATTTGCGACATCTATACACAGTGCATGATTAACTGACATAAATGATTATGAAATCTCTATGGATTTCTCCAATCTCGTAATTATATCCATAAAAACTATTATTCATGAAGACTGAACTTATACTTGTTGGAAAGACAGTAAACAAGCATTTTATTGCTTGTATCAACGATTATGTAGAACGTATCTGTCATTATATGCCTTTCACAACAACTGTCATTCCGGAATTGAAAAACACAAAGAAACTAACAGAAGAACAACAGAAGCAATTCGAGGGAGAGCAAATATTACGTTTTGTACAACAAGGCGATCTATTAGTTTTGCTTGACGAGCGTGGCAGTGAGTTCAGAAGTGTGGAGTTTGCATCATGGCTTCAGAAAAAGCAATTATCTACACGTCGCCTTGTGTTTGCAATAGGTGGGCCTTACGGCTTCTCGGCAGATGTATATACACGTGCAAATGAGAGAATATCATTGTCAAGGATGACTTTTTCACATCAAATGGTGCGTCTCTTTTTTACAGAGCAGCTTTATCGTGCATGCACTATTATTAAAGGAGAGCCTTATCATCATGAATAGCAATTTCTATTGGGGGAGACTAAATGCTTAACTGTTGTCTGCTCAATCGAATTTCCGACTCAAAAAGGTCAAAAAGTATAATATCGCCAGTATCGTCTCACTAAAACAGTTCTGATTACTATTGCTATATCACACTCTTGTATCTCTTTCTCATCACACTCACATTAAACAAAAAACGAGGATTAGCATTCAGCTTCTCCTCGTTTGTAAAATATGGTATTCAAACAGTTTATTTAAATAATTGTCTTCACTGCTTCCAACATACCTTTTTCCTGGATGAGGTCAAGGTCTTTCTTGACCAATTCTGCTAATCCTTCTACATTATGCAAATCCTCACCCCATATCATATCAGCAGAAAGAACACCATCAGCAACTTTCTTAGTGTCACCTGTTTCCCAAAGTTCTTTCAATAAATCCATGATCTTTTGATCATCATTAGGAACTATATCTACACCGTCTACACGCTTGCCTCCCTTATAATAAGTGATAATAGCAGCAAGACCAAAGACAAGTCCTTGTGGCAACTCACCCTTGCGCTCGAGATAGGTCTTCACTCCTGGCAGATCACGTGCGCAGAACTTCGGGAATGAATTGAGCATAATGCTAGTAACCTGATGGTCTACAAATGGGTTGTTGAAGCGCTCAAGTACATCAGTGGCAAACTGCTTCAGTTCATCCATTGGAAGATTTAGAGTTTCCATGAGCTCTTCAAACTGAACCTTGTGAATATATTTGCCAAGTATCTCATGGTTGCATGCATCACGTACGATATCCACACCGGAGAGGAAGGTAACAGGTGAAAGTACAGTGTGGGGACCATTAAGTAGAGTTACCTTTCGCTCGTGATAAGGCTTCTCGCTTTCAGCGATGAGCACATGGAGACCAGCCTTCTCAGCGGGGAATTCTTCTCGAAGTTCCTCACATGTCATGTTTTCAGCTTTCTCTATGACCCAAAGGTGGAAAATCTCAGCTTGAACGACGAGGTTATCCTTGTAGCCGATTTTCTGCTGGATGTCGGCAATCTCCTTACGAGGGAATCCGGGTACGATACGGTCAACAAGTGTTGCACACACATAGTTATACTTGGTAAACCATTCTTTGAATCCTTCGTAGTCTGCACCTAAGTCCTCTTTCCAGAGCTCAATATATTTGAAAATACATTCTTTCAGATGGTGGCCATTGAGGAAAATAAGCTCGCACGGCATAATGATAAGTCCTTTCTTAGGATCGCCGTTGAAGGTCTTATATCGATGAAAAAGCAACTGAACGAGTTTGCCTGGATAGCTGCTGGCAGGAGCATCAGTAAACTTACATGTGTCATCGAAGGCAATACCAGCCTCTGTAGTATTCGAAATAACAAAACGAATCTCAGGTTGCTCAGCCAATGCCATGTAAGCCCAGTTCTGTGTATATGGGTTGAGTGCACGACTGATTACATCAATACGTTCGAGAGAATTAACAGCCTCTCCATTGAGGCGTCCCTGTAGGTTTACATGATACAGACAGTCTTGGCCATTGAGCCAATCAACCATA
Organism: Prevotella sp.; assembly: GCA_016291595.1. GTDB lineage: Bacteria > Bacteroidota > Bacteroidia > Bacteroidales > Bacteroidaceae > Prevotella. Next base: position 23,290 of record JAEEXN010000018.1, on the reverse strand, counting down.
CCACGCTCAATGGGCTGTACAACAACTACACTTCCATTGAAATTGGTTTTCTGGTTCATGTTCCAGATAATCCAATCAACAAATGCACGCAGGAAGTTACCTTCACCAAACTGAATAATTTTCTCGGGCATCGTGCTCTTGGGAGCCGTCTGCTTGTTTAAAGACTTTAAATTTGACATGTGATTTGTTTTATGCTTTTAGTTATATATGTTTTTCTAAGTTCATACACCTACTTAAAATAGGAATGTGATGCGACAAAATTTCTACAAAGTAGCCCCTGTCTTCATCTTTCGCTTGCAAAGATAAAAAAATAAATGATTGGTTCTACACAAAAAGTATGCAAAAAAAACGTAAACCTTTGCGTTGGCTTAACGATTCTTGTGGTTAAGATACCATCTGTGGGTCAACAAATGATAAATGAGCAGGTTGGCAAGAGTGAGTACCAAACCCACTTGATATAGGGTTCGAAGGCCTGTTGGACCAGTCTGAAAAAGTGCGTAGCCAACGTAAAGACCCAAACAAACGCCTAATTCCCAAGCGAGCAAGAATGAACTCTGCGACGTACCTCGCTGACAATGGCGGCTTAATTTGATGAAAAACAACAGGAAGCGGCTGCCGATAACACCAATACCCAGACCGAACAAAACCGGCGGAACCAACTCACTAAGAGGTGTGCCTGAAACGAACATACGATGCATCATGAAAAATGAGACTCCTACTAAAATCAGTCCACTGATGACCTCACTCTTAAGATCTGCATCAGCAAACACGAACTTTTCTGCCAATAACGCAAAGAAAAAACCTACCATAATCATCGAATAGAAAGCCACATTGTGAGGAACACTAAGCAACAATCCAACAATGACTGTCATGAGCATGAGATGGAGAAACAACGGCCAACTTTCAGGAAGGAAAAAACGGTCGAGACTAACAACACGTTGATTCTCTTCTGGCGCACGGAATGGAAATCCTATCATCTGAATAAGCAAAATGGCAACAAATGAAAAGGCTCCCATAACCAGAAACATGGTTTCGGTAGTAATTAATTGCTGACATACAAGAGCAGAGAGAGGCCCCAATGAAAGAGCAAAACGTCCGAACCATGCAACAGCATAGTTAGCTTCTGTACGTTGAAACGACTCACAAGAATCTATTATCAGCGTTGAGCAAAGTACCATTTGCGAGAGACCAAATGCTGCGCCAAGAATTATGCGAAGACCCCATATTATAGCCAGCATCGTATCTGCTCCAAAGAAAACAGCGACAGAAGACTGCCCCAAGGTATAAAAACCGATATACGACACCAGCATTAATATAATAGCCATCCGACAGACATGGTTCCTACGATAGTGCTGAACCCAATAATTGCAGAACGGTCCGAATAATAACATACTCAATCCGAAAACGCCCATGACTGCAGCCACCCCAAAATGGGAAAAGCCAATCGAATAAAGCCATGAAGGCAAAACAGGTACCATCATGTAGACTGACATGCATAACAGTAAGTTGGCAATAGACAGGAACCAAAAATCCTTATGCCATAATCTTACGTGTACAGGCGTATTCTGGGTATCCATCAATAACTTTCGTTCTCGTTGGGGAAGTCACCGTTTTTCACATCGGTAACATAGTTGCCGACAGCATCAGTTATAACGGCATTCAGGTCGGCATAACGACGGAGAAACTTTGGTGAGAATCCCTGAGTCATACCTAACATGTCATCAACGACAAGAACCTGACCGTCTGTACCACTGCCAGCTCCAATACCAATGGTTGGGCATGTTACCAACTTAGTTACCTCTGTAGCAAGTTTTGCAGGCACCTTCTCGAGCACGATGGCAAAACATCCTGCTTCCGACAACAATTGTGCATCGGAGATGAGTTTCTTAGCCTCAGCCTCATCTTTAGCACGGACAGCGTAAGTACCGAATTTATTAATACTTTGCGGAGTTAGTCCTAAATGCCCACATACAGGAATACCAGCCTCGAGTATGCCACGTACTGTATCAATAATCTCCACGCCACCTTCGAGTTTGAGAGCATCACAACCTGTCTCTTTCATAATGCGTACCGCATTTTTTACGCCCTCCTTGCGGTCAACTTGATATGAACCGAATGGCATATCGCAAACTACAAGCGCTCGCTTGACACCACGGACAACAGATCGAGCATATATAATCATCTCGTCAATGGTCATAGGAAGAGTTGTCGCATTTCCTGCCATGACATTTGATGCAGAATCACCTACGAGAATTGTATCAACACCAGCCTTGTCAACAATGCTTGCCATCGTAAAATCGTATGACGTAAGCATAGAGATTTTCTCTCCGTTACGTTTCATTTCCATGAGACGAAGCGTTGTTACTTTACGCGTATCGCTTACTAAATATCCAGCCATTTATGATAGTTATATTAAAGTATTGTTAAAAACCGGGCGCAAAGTTACGAAGAATTAACGAGAATGCGACATAATCCTTTCGATTTTTTTAAATGTCATATGGCTATAGTCGGAAATCACATAGTCGGAAAGGTGAGATATTACCTCAGCTGCGTTGGTAGTAGCAAGGCCAATAACACACATGTTCGCCGCATTACCCGACTTCAGTCCATTGATGCTATCCTCAAAGACAACACACGATGCAGAATCGACACCAAATCTGGCCGCTGCTTTCAGATAGCAATCAGGATGTGGTTTACTATACTCAAAGTCCTCGGAAGTCAGGATCGCGTCAAAGAGGCTTTTAAACTCAGGATGCTGACGATACACACTCTGCATCTTTGAGATGTTGGAACTCGTGACCACTGCCGTTTTAATACTATGCTCGCGAAGGTCATTGAGGAAAGGTACAAAGCCGGTAATATAATCGAAAGTCATTTGCTGTTCAAAGTTATCAAGACGAGATGTTATCTTGTCACGCACATCAGCATTATCGAAATATTTGTCGTATATTTGAATAAGGGTCTGCCCTTTTATAATGTGCTCTAAACCAGAAATGTCTGGACGGAACTCTCGACACTGTTCTCCCCAGAACTCTGTATATTGCGGCTCAGTATCAAACACGACGCCATCTAAGTCAAATAATGCAGCTTTCAACATAACTCATATCAATTTGTTTCTTTCTACCTTCCACTTATATATATAAGTAACAATAATACCTTCGTTACCATACACAGACAAAAATAACATTGTTGCTGCAAAATTACGAAAAAATCACAACTCTTGAAAAAAAATGATGTAATATCAGTTATTTTTCTTAATTTTGCACATAATTATGAGTAAACTATTAATCTTTATGGCTGTGGCTGCCTTTGTGGTAAGTGGCTGCAGCGGAAGTAATGAAAACCGTACAGCTCATTTTAACGGGCTTGATTTCGATAGTCTCGTTGTTGACACCAACATGATGCTCGGACAAAGTGCAGACGCACCAGGTTGCCATATACGTATGAGTATCCAATACGCTAAAGGAAAGAAAGCGCAACAGATTAACAGCTCTATTATTGATGCAGGTATCTTCGCTCCAGACTATTTTGCCATCGGCCACGAACAACTTGAAATAAAATTAGTAGTAGACTCGTTTGTGAAACGTTACCTGCAAGACTATCGCCGAGAGTTCGGTGAGTTTTATCGTCAAGATCCTGAGCATTCGGCAATCTACAATAACGAATACTTGCTTACCACACATGTGCTCAATGGAAAGAAAGACATCATAGTTTATTTGGCTGACAGCTATCACTATGCTGGTGGTGCACATGGGACCATGACGACTATTGCAAAGAATATTGACGTTAAAACAGGTAGAGTTATACAACTAGCCGACATAATGAGGCCAGAATGTGAACAACAGCTAAACAAGATGATTCAAGAAAAAATGCTAAAGTATTTTAAGGCAAAGAACATTGACGAATTACACGATAAAGGAGTATTTGAAGGTATTGACATCTATGCGCCTGACAACTTCATCCTGGATAATAAAAAACTAACCTTCATATACGTTGAGGACGAGATAGCTCCTCATGCTATTGGAGAGATTCGAATTGATTTTGACTACGACGAATTAGAGTCAATTATTAAAGAATAAATAACAAAGTATCTAACGCGATGAATACAATTTTAAAATATTTTCCCAATCTGAGCTCGAGGCAGCAAGAACAGCTATGCGCGCTTTACGATCTTTACTCCGACTGGAATGAGAAGATTAATGTCATTTCGCGCAAAGATATCTGTAACCTTTACGAGCATCACGTTCTTCACTCACTTGCGATTGCCAAAGCCATCAATTTCAAACCGGGTACAAAAATTCTTGATTTCGGAACAGGTGGAGGTATTCCTGGTATTCCACTAAGTATTTTATTTCCAGATTGCCAATTTAAGCTTATCGATGGAACTGGGAAAAAAATACGTGTGGCAACAGAGATTGCCAAAGCTATTGGGCTGGAGAACTGTCATGCTGCCCATCTACGTGGTGAAGATGAAAAAGAAAAGTTCGACTTTGTAGTTAGCCGAGCTGTCATGCAACTTCCGGACTTACTAAAGATTATCCGAAAGAACATTTCGAAGAAACAAATGAATGTGCTACCTAATGGGCTGTTCTGCCTAAAAGGTGGAGATATACAAGCAGAAATAAGCACAGTAAAAAACATCACCCAAAAGAAGCTTCTGAGTGACTGGTTCGATGAGGAATGGTTTAAGGAAAAATATCTAATTTACGTACCTATATGATCAATATAAAACGGTTTGTTTGCAACATGCTGCAAGAGAATTGCTATGTCGTGAGCGATGACACCGGTGAATGCGTGATTATTGACTGCGGCGCTCTCTATGTAGAAGAGCGCACAGCTATTGTGAATTACATTCGTGACAGCAAACTTGTGCCCAAACATTTATTGGTAACACATGGACATTTAGACCACAATTTTGGCAATAACACGATCTATAATGAGTATGGACTCAAACCTGAGGTCTCAGAACATGATGATTACCTGATGCGTTCACTCAACCGACAAGCTGAGGCTATGTATGGACTCCGCCTCGATATTGACTTTCCTGATGTAGGTAAGCATCTATCAGCTAACGAGATCATCACCTTTGGCACTCACAAGCTGAGAGTGCTTACGACGCCAGGGCATTCTCGTGGTTGTATATGCTTTGTGTGCGACGCAGAGAAGGTTGTTTTTACAGGTGATACTCTATTTCGAATGTCAATAGGACGTACCGATTTCGAAGGAGGCAGTATACAGCAGATTATTGACAGCCTGCATCGTCTGGCAAAACTTCCCGATGAGACAGTTGTCCTACCTGGTCATGGTCCACAATCAACTATAGGTGATGAGAAAAGGTATAATCCCTATATGAGGAGTTGAGGAAAATCAAAGCAAAAAGTTAGGAAACTAGAGTAATGAGTTAGAAGTCTAGAGTAATGAGTTAGAAGTCTAGAGTAATGAGTAATCTATATTAAATAGATATTATGGCCATCAGAAAACCATCAGAAAGAATAATACTCGGTATCGATCCCGGCACAAATGTCATGGGCTATGGATTGTTGAAAGTGGTGGGCAACAATGCTCAAATGATGGCCATGGGTATCATTGACATGCGTAAAGAAAGTGACCCATATTTGAGACTCGGACGTATTTTTGAGCGTGTTACGGGTATCATTAATGAGTTTTTGCCAGATGAGATGGCGATAGAGGCTCCTTTTTTTGGTAAGAACGTACAGTCTATGCTCAAGTTAGGACGAGCTCAAGGCGTGGCCATCGCGGCTGCCATTCACCACGAAATTCCTATTCATGAGTATGCGCCTTTGAAAATAAAAATGGCCATAACCGGCAATGGAGGTGCCAGCAAAGAACAGGTGGCTGGCATGTTGCAACGGTTGTTGAAACTTGACCGTGAGAATATGCCTCAGTTTATGGACGCAACCGATGCTTTGGGGGCAGCCTATTGTCATTTTTTACAGTCAGGAAAGCCTGAGTCTGAAGTTGTATACAAAGGATGGAAAGATTTTGTCGCACGAAATCCAAGCAAAGTGAAGAAATGAGATCTGTCATCAAAATAGAAAAGGGTGTCACAAAGATGCCAGAATGGAGAATGGACGAGCCTGTCAACTATCAACTTGATAAGGACGAGCATCATGCCATTGTGGGCCTTAATGGAAGTGGCAAATCAATGTTTGTTGACATAATTACCGGCAGTCATCCGTTATTTCCAGAGATGGCATACTATCATTTTGACAACAGCAAAGGCAGCTTGTTAAGTGATAACATCAAACACATCACATTCCGTGACACGTATGGTGGAGACAACGACAGGACTTACTTCTTGCAGCAACGATGGAATCAGATGGAAATAGACAAGGATACGCCCACAACCGGCCATCTGCTTGAAGAAGCATTTCTAATTGAGGGAGACGACACACCAGAGCGGAGAATGATGCAGAAAAACATCTACCAGCTTTTTGACATAGAACATCTGCTTGACAAGTATATTATACTGCTTAGCAGTGGTGAACTCAGAAAGTTCAAACTGGTATCTGCTCTGTTAGCTCAGCCACGTGTTCTCATTTTAGACAATCCGTTTATCGGTCTTGACGCACAGACTCGCCATCAATTAAAACTATTGCTCGAACATGTTTCCGGTAAACACACCGTACAACTCATCCTTGTCCTCTCAAAAAGCGATGATATTCCAAATTTCATTACTCATGTAATTGAGGTAAAAGACAAGTGTGTCGGTGAAAAGAAAACACGATTGCAATATCTCTCCAGTCGTTTTACATTACCCTCCCATATACTGACTCAAGAGCGTGAACAGGCTATTATGAACCTGCCGTATTCAACAAATGAGCATAGAACAGCAGAAATAGTCAGAATGAATCATGTTACTATCCGTTATGGTAAGCGCATCATTTTGAAAGATCTTGACTGGACGGTTCAAAACGGTGAACGATGGGCATTAAGTGGACAAAACGGATCAGGTAAGTCAACACTTCTCAGCCTGGTATGTGCAGACAATCCACAAAGCTACGCTTGTGACATTGCCCTATTTGGACGTCAACGAGGAAGTGGTGAATCAATTTGGGATATCAAGAAACACATAGGTTATGTGTCGCCAGAGATGCACCGTTCATATAAATGTGATTTGCCAGCCATCCGCATCGTAGCCAGTGGATTAAAAGATTCTATCGGTCTATACGTAAAACCAGATAAAGAAGACTACAAGCATTGTAAGTGGTGGATGGACATTTTTGGAATTGCCCATTTAGCAGACCGCACGTTCCTGAAGCTTTCTAGCGGAGAACAACGTCTTGTGCTTCTGGCTCGGGCTTTTGTTAAAGATCCAGATTTGTTAATCCTAGACGAACCTCTTCATGGTTTGGACGACATGAACTGCAGAATGGTAAAAGACATAATTGAAACTTTTTGTAAGCGACGCAACAAAACACTAATCATGGTAACCCACTATGAGGAAGAACTGCCAAATTGCATTACAAACAAGCTAAACCTCTCTTTTCACAAAAACACATGAGAACCATATTCGTTGAAACTTGTATTTATTAATTTACATAAAACCCATTAGCATATGAAAGATTTATTTCAAGCATATCGAACTTTTTTTGGTAAAGGAGATGCTCTTTACCAACTTTTCTCTCCATATCGTATTTGTCCACTTGGTGCCCATGTAGATCACCAACATGGACTAGTTACGGGGTTCGCATTCGACAATGGTATCGAGTTTTTGTTTTCCGCCACGGAAACAGGAAAAGTAGAAATGGCCTCTCTTTCGTTTGAAGGGCTAATGACCTTTAATGTTCAGCGTTTCAATGAAGAACGTCAGCATAACTGGGGTGACTACTTGCGTGGTGCCGTGTGGGCTCTACAACAAGACTATCAGCTGAAGCGTGGTGTTCGGGGAATAGTTAAGGGGTCTATGCCCATAGGCGGTTTGTCGTCATCAGCAGCGTTGCTTTGTGGTTTTGTTATGGCTATTGACAAAGTGAACGAGTTAGGACTTGACAAACGACAGATTATCAAGTATGCTTCAATTGCTGAGCGACAGTATGTTGGGCTCAACAATGGTATACTGGATCAAGCATGCGTTGTTCTCTGTGAAGCGGACAAACTGCTGTATCTGGACACTTCTACTGAAGAGTATCAATTGCTGCCTTTTGGCGATGGAAAGCATCAACTTCCATTCAAACTTGGTATTTTCTTTTCGGGCGTCACACGAAAACTGACAGGTACTGACTACAATCTACGTGTTTCGGAGTGTAAGACCGCAGCATGGATGATAGAAGCTTATGAGGACATCCCGTTGAGAGAGCTATCTGATACCCGACTGCGTGATGTAGACGAAAAGGTATTCCTTAAACATGAGCACAAAATGCCAGAACGTTTTGCACGGCGAGCACGCCATTTTTATACAGAATGTGATCGTGTCGTCGATGGTGTGAAAGCATGGAAAGAAGGAGATATCAAGAAATTCGGGGAATACATTTTCGAGAGTTGTGAGAGTTCAATGAATAATTACGAATGTGGCTCTCCTGAGTTAATAGAGATATATGAGATTATGCGCCGCACGGACGGCATTTATGGAGGCCGATTTAGCGGAGCGGGATTTAAAGGAGCATGCATCGCCCTTGTTGACCCTTCTAAAGAAGAGTATATTAAACAATATGTTACAAGTGAATACCTCAAAAAGTATCCTCAGTATAAAGAGTCATTCGAAGTGTATTTCTGTAGCCCATGCAATGGAGTGGATTTCTTATAAAGGTATGAACTTCTTGTAAAATAGAATTATGAAGAGTATTATTATTGCAGCAGGGTATGCTACTCGCCTCTATCCTCTAACCGAGAATTATCCAAAGCCACTGTTAAAGGTCGGTAAAAAGTCCATCCTTGAGCGTATGCTCGACGATATAGACTTAATCAGCGACATCGACGCCCACATTGTAGTCACCAATCATAAATTTTTCCATATTTTTGAAGAATGGAAAAGACAAGTAAACTACAGTAAGCCTATTACTATCATAGATGACGGTACAACAGACAATGAGAACCGCCTAGGTGCCGTTCGTGATTTATTACTTGCCATTAACACGAAAGAAATTGATGACGACGTGATGGTACTTGCTGCTGATAACATCCTAGATTTCTCGTTTCAAGGCTTTGTTGATTTCTTCCATGAGAAACAGTCTTCTGTGATTATGTGCTATCATGAACCTGAACTCAAACGGCTACAGCGGACAGGAGTCATTGCGATTGACAAGAACATGCGTGTTCTCGAGATGCAAGAGAAGCCACAAGATCCTATTTCATCATGGGGAGTCCCACCTTTTTATATATATAGGCGCGAAGAGCTGTCCCTGATTTTAGATAGTCTAAACCACGGTTGTGCATTTGACGCACCAGGAAATTTGGCTCATTATTTAGTAAATAAGACAACAATCCATGCATGGAAAATGCCAGGAACACGTTTCGACATTGGGTCGCTAGACTCTTATCGTGAGGTACAGGAGAGATTCATAGGTAAATAGAAAAAGCATTAAGAACAGATCAAATGAATAGAATAGACATTAACCATAAGACTATCCTCATCACTGGCGCTGCAGGATTCATTGGCTCAAATTTAGTCAAGCGACTGCTTGCTGAGACTGCAGGCTCGAGTATCATTGGAATAGATAACATGAACGACTATTATGATGTCCGGCTCAAAGAATACCGTATAGAACAACTGAAACAACAATCCCATAATTTGCAATCTCAAACATCTAGTACATTTCAGTTTATCTTGGGCGATATTGCAGACCAAAACACTGTTAACAGTATTTTCAATAAATATGGACCTCAGATAGTTGTAAATTTAGCAGCACAAGCTGGTGTAAGGTACAGCATCACTCACCCAGACGCATATATACAATCAAACATCATAGGATTCTATCATATTCTGGAGGCTTGCCGCCATTCTTATGATAATGGGAAGGTCGGTGTTGAGCACCTTGTATATGCCAGTTCTTCAAGTGTTTATGGATCGAACAAGAAAGTCCCCTATTCTACTGATGATAAGGTTGACAATCCTGTTTCCCTCTATGCTGCTACCAAGAAAAGCAATGAGCTGATGGCACACGCTTACAGTAAACTGTATAACATTCCATCTACTGGACTACGTTTCTTCACTGTTTATGGTCCTGCGGGACGCCCCGACATGGCATATTTTGGTTTTACAAATAAATTAGTACGGGGTGAGACCATTCAAATATTCAACTTTGGTAATTGCAAACGCGACTTTACCTATGTTGATGATATTGTAGAGGGCGTCGTAAGAATTATGCAAGGTGCGCCTGAAAAGAAAAATGGTGAGGATGGCCTACCCCTTCCTCCATATAATGTGTATAATATCGGAAACAATCATCCTGAAAACCTGCTAAACTTTGTAGAAATACTTCAAGAGGAACTCATTCGAGCAAAGGTACTACCAGAAGATTATGACTTTGAGTCACATAAATTACTCGTTCCAATGCAACCAGGGGACGTGCCTGTTACTTATGCTGACACTACTGCACTTGAGAAAGATTATGGTTTCAAGCCTTCAACATCTCTTCGTCAAGGACTACGTGCTTTTGCTGAATGGTATGCAAAATTCTATCATTAAAGCAACACGAACAGAATGAAAAAGCACATATGCTTACACTATCTAAAAGAGTCATTTAAGCTCAAAAATCCCAGTTGGAGTCTTGCGTTTCAGCACATCTAGCATAAAGTCCTTCCCCGGGATAATACCATAACTTTGAAGTATCATCTCAACTGTCTTGCGTGCAAGTTCTGGATGATTGTTCTCCTCACTCAGGTGACAAAGCCACACATGGCGCAATGCAGGCGTTGCATTCTCAGCTAGAGCCTTGGCGCAATCCTTATTGCTCAGATGACCTTCCGAGCCCATAATACGGTTCTTCAAATATTGTGGATATGGCCCCTGGAGAAGCATTTCCTCGTCATGGTTTGCTTCGATGACTAAATAATTTGCCTCATTGATAAAAGACTTCATCTCATCAGTAACATGACCAACATCGGTCATCAGGCAAAAGACAACATCCTGATAAATAATCCGATAGCCAACATTGTCACTACTGTCGTGGGGGATGCCGAAAGAAGTTATTTTAAAATCGCCCAATTGAAAGGTCTCGCCTTTTTCAATGAATTTAGTGTATTCAGCTCCTATTTTTTTGCGAACACAATAGTTCTCAAAGATTCCTTTATGAACGGTATGAGTAGCATATACTGGCAGATGGAAATCAGAACTAACACTACCAACACATTTCACGTGATCAGCATGATCATGCGTAACCAATACATTCCTAACCGCCGACAACTGCAGTCCATAGTCATGAAAGTATTTTTTGAGAGTTCTTATTCCTACTCCTGTGTCTATCAAAAGAGCATCCGTTTCGGTGTAAAGTAGATAGCAGTTCCCGCTGCTTCCACTGCCGAAGGATATAAATTTCAGCATTTTTTCAGTTATTTTCATGCAAAAGTAAGGCTTTTTGCTCGGATAACCAAAGATTTTGTCTACCTTTGCAAGAAATTTAATCTTTTATATGAAAATTAATTTTTCGATACCTGCTGTCCTATTATGTATTTTTTTCTCGTGCACAAGAGGTATTTCAAACCACGAGAACAAGGTCACAGAGTGTGTCGATAGTTTTGCCATCCACTATTTCAACTACCAGTTTTTCCAAACAAAACCCTTTGTTACTAACGACTCTGAGAAATGGCTCGAACTAGCAGCCTCAAATGTTACTCAGTCCGACATCGACATACTCCGTAACCAAGAACAAGCAGCAACCATTGAAACCGAAAACATTACTTTCAATTCTGGGGACTCTGTTGCTATAGCTTGTATTAAAGTTCATCATTTTCTCGACATGAACAATATTGCTGGGGGTAGTCGTTTCGTAGATGAAGGTTCTTTCCATCTGACAGTTGTCCGTAACGAAGGGAAATGGAAAGTTAGAATGGAAGGCCTACCGCGAAATGAAAAGAGAAGTCACGACTGAAGTCGGGATGGAAGATGGCCCAGTGTTCTTTTTGCGTATCATAGGCAGGGTTCACAGCCTTCATACCCATATCAAAGCGTAGGGCGAAATAGCCAAAATTGAGACGGAATCCAAGACCGTAAGCAACAGCTATCTGCTTGTAAAACTCATCCCATCTAAACTGCCCACCCGGTTGATCGGCATAATTGCGTAATGTCCAAATATTACCTGCATCAACAAAAAGTGCGCCATCGAATTTCCAAAAAAGATATGTACGATACTCGAGGTTCAAGTCGAGTTTCATGTCACCCGTCTGATTGATGAAGTCGATAGCTCCCTTATTGCCTTTAAAACTACCAGGCCCAAGCGAGCGAACACTCCAGCCTCTTACAGAGTTAGCACCACCAGAGAAATACCGTTTTTCAAATGGCAAGATGTTACTATTACCATATGGATATGCTATTCCGAAACCTGCATGAAAAACAAGAGACTGTCGGTCCGCCACACTCATGACATTAGTATAGTCGAAATCGGCTTTTATATACTGGGCAAAAGCTATATTAAATAAGGTGTATTGATTCCTGGCATTCTTTCCCCTACCAAGCAACGAAGAGACACCCGTCAATAAGTTGCCTGCGGTTTCAACATTTGCCCTCATCGCATGACGCCCGCCGTTGTATGTTAATCCGAATCCAATCTTCATGATGAACAAATCCTCGTAGTTATATCTAAGAATGGCATTACGGTTACTCACACTATCCAAATAATCGTTCTTGAACTTCGATGAGATCCACGGCATGTAAACATAATCAAGGTCAGGTATGTCCAACTTATAGCTCAACCGGCGACTTGCATCGCTCCATTTGTAACGCCAGGCTGTAGAGAATACTCGACGATGGAATTCTGGCCGGTTTTGCATGTCATAAGTAAGCGAAAGCTCGGAAGTGGCACCAGAACGGCGACGAAAACTCTTCGATAAGAATGGAGCCACAAAACGGGGAAATCCTAGTTTTGTCTCCACACTGTATTCCATATAGTCTTGATTCTGGTATCCCTCTAGCCCCGTAATAGCCTCAAATGCGCCACGCAGCTGGATTGAAAATGTTTCAGAGCCACGGAAAAGGTTTCTATTCTCATATATCAGTGATGCTGCTGCACCTAAATCGCCTGACGTATTTGTTCCTTCAGGTTGAAAACTGATGGTACTAGGTTTATTATTATTGATTTGAATGTTGCAATCAAGCAGCGTGGTATCGGGGAGTTCAACAAACCGAATGTTTGTATACCTCACAGCCTGCATCTTAGCGAAACTATTATACGTCTTTTGGAGGTTCGTAGCGCTAAACGGCATGCCCTCCTCAAGCCATGTGTTCTCCTCCAAGACCCTCCGTCTTAAGTGAATCACGGAGTCGTTGTCACCGCTATGGTAGTTGATTCTCCTGATATAGTAACGAGGATGAGGCACCTCAACAGCGTCACCATTGTTTCTGTATTTTGTCAGATGCAGTTTTAAGTCAATTAGTCGAGACCCCATCACGGTATCTGCTGAAAAGCGGATGTAGTCTTTATTGAACCGATAGAAGCCACTATCTTGCAACAGAGTGGTCAGTTTCTTTCGCTCAGTCTCTAACTCGCTTACCGAAAACTTCATGCCATCACCAATACTAGACTTGCTTTGCAAATATGTCTGTAAAACCTGAGCAATGTTCTCATCTTGAATGTCATAAGCCAAATGACGTACAAAATAGGGCTCACCCGGATGAAGCTCATACACAGCTTTTAACCGTTTTCCCTTAACAATTTCTCTTACGTTAACGCTTGCATTCATGTAACCCATGTTTTGCAAGGCTGTCCGCAAGTCATTGCATGTCTGGTGTGCCAACAACGTGTCGTATATAATATCCTTGTAACGGTTGAGTTTCAGTACTGCTGAAAGACGTGATGCAGATTTCTGCCTTACATAAGGCAAAAACTGGCTCCCATCCACCAGTCTCGAGTCAGACTTGACCTCCACTCCCTTAAGCAAATAGCCATCCTGTTCCTCCATTTTTACAGAAGAACAAGCACATAGCAGCCACAACTGCCAAAAGAGGATAATCCAAATAACTTTTTTCAATATAGTAATGAATTATGTTGCAAAGATAATAATTATTTTCAGTTAAAATAACTATCTTTGCAAAAACATTAAAAAATGGTCAGTAAGAATCTCGTAAAATATATTAAGAGCCTGGAGTTAAAAAAATACCGTTCTCGTGAGCGAGCGTTCGTTGCAGAGGGACCGAAAGTTGTGGACGACCTGTTAACAGCATTTAGTGCCAAGATAATAGTGACGACAGAAGAATGGCTTGCTAAGGGGCGAGACGTTGGTGACGCTCAGGTTTATGTAACAAGTGGAGATGAGCTTCGGAAAGTGAGTTTTCTGCAACATCCCCAACAGGTAACTGCCGTTTTCGAGATACCAAACAGAAAAAATATTTTGTCTGCCGAAGTTGCGGAGACAGAATTAGTGCTCGCCCTCGACAACATACAAGATCCAGGTAACTTAGGTACAATTATACGCATTGCCGACTGGTTCGGGATTGACAATATCGTGTGCAACACTGGAACTGCCGACGCATTTAGCCCGAAGGTTGTACAGGCAACTATGGGCAGTCTGGCTCGTGTTCACATTTACGAAACTAATCTATATGAATGGCTGTCAGATTTATCTCAGCAAGTAACTGTTTACGGAACACTTCTGGATGGGAAGAATATATACGAAGAACCACTAGATAGTAAAGGCGTTATCATCATGGGTAACGAGGGTAACGGTATTAGTATGGAGGTCAGGGAAAAGGTGAATCACAAGCTATTTATTCCTAACTATTCAGCTAAAGAGTCGACAGCAGAGAGTCTGAACGTGGCCATAGCGACAGCTATCACCTGCGCAGAGTTCAGACGGAGAATGGCATACCAATAAGAATCTGTTATAGTTTTCAAGGATAATCTCTCTCTATTTACATGAGTTTTCAAACGATAATTCTTCAAATAAAATAATAATTCATTTAATGCGCACCCCTTCTTTTGACAAAAGGTGATTAAGAGTCATGAGCATGTAGGAGGATTTAAAAATGTGAGAATAGATTTGGTTTTTCACACGTTTATTTGTAACTTTGTGCCCAATTATAAACTAGAAGAATAAAGAATGCCTCAAATATCAATTCGCGGACTCGAAATGCCCGAGTCACCCATTCGCAAACTGGCTCCTCTTGCCGCTGCCGCTAAAAAGCGAGGGACAAAGGTGTACCACCTAAACATCGGACAACCCGATCTGCCCACGCCTCAAGTAGCCATTGACGCCATACGCCAAGTGGATCGCACTATTCTGGAATACTCACCTTCCCAAGGGTACCTAAGCTATCGCGAAAAACTGGTAGACTACTATAGAAAGTACGATATTAACGTAACTGCCGATGATATTATTATCACCTGTGGCGGCTCCGAGGCTGTGCTATTTGCGTTTATGAGCTGTCTGAACCCTGGTGATGAGATTATCGTGCCTGAGCCGGCATATGCAAACTACATGGCTTTTGCTATTTCTGCTGGCGCAAAGATCAGGACTATTACAACAACAATTGAGGAGGGCTTCTCACTTCCGAAGGTTGAGAAATTTGAGGAACTAATCAACGACCGTACCCGTGCTATTTTGATTTGCAACCCCAACAATCCCACTGGTTATCTTTACACACGCCGCGAGATGAACCAAATACGTGACCTGGTGAAGAAATATGACCTTTACCTTTTCTCCGATGAGGTTTACCGCGAGTATATTTATACGGGGTCTCCGTATATTTCAGCATGCCATTTGGAAGGAATTGAACAGAATGTGGTACTTATTGACTCTGTCTCAAAGCGTTATTCTGAGTGTGGTATACGTATTGGAGCGCTCATCACAAAAAACAAGGATATACGCAAAGCAGTTATGAAGTTCTGTCAGGCACGCCTCTCTCCCCCCCTCATCGGGCAAATTGCCGCAGAGGCTTCGTTGGATACGCCTGATGAATATATGCGTGAAGTTTACGACGAATATGTTGAACGGCGTAAATGCCTGATAGACGGTCTAAACCGCATTCCCGGAGTATACTCTCCGATACCCATGGGAGCTTTCTATACAGTAGCCAAGTTGCCTGTAGATGACAGTGAGAAGTTTTGCCGTTGGTGTCTGGAGAGTTTCAACTATGAGGGAGAGACGGTTATGATGGCCCCTGCAAGCGGATTTTATACTACTCCTGGAGCTGGCATCAATGAGGTGCGTATTGCATACGTTTTGAAAAAGGAAGATCTGGAACGAGCCCTCTTTATCTTGAGAAAAGCCTTAGAGGAGTATCCCGGGAGAGACTTATCCAATTCATAGTCTGTAATTCATGATTAGAAGTTTTTAGAAGTTAGCTCACTTCATATTTAGGAGTTAGAAGTTTTGAATTTTCCATTATTCATAGCACGCCGGATATACGGCAATCAAGAGAGTGAGCAGAAAGTATCACGCCCAGCTATCCGCATAGCAATGACTGGAGTTGCTATCGGACTAGCGGTGATGATTGTGTCGGTGTGTGTGGTGTTAGGGTTCAAGCATACCATCCGCGACAAGGTTGTGGGGTTCGGAAGTCATTTGACAGTGGCCGAGTTTATGACCCTCCATGGCAACGAGGAGGTACCCATAGCTTTTACAGACTCTATCCTTGAGGTGATTAAAAAAGCTCCAGCAGTTGAGCATATCCAACGCTATGCCATGAAACAAGGCATACTAAAGACCGACTCTGATTTTCTTGGGGTTATGTTCAAGGGCGTGGACGAGCAATTCGATACCACCTTCATTGTTAAGAATATGAAGGAAGGGTATTTCCCACATTTTAGTGCTGAAAAAAGCAGCAATCAGATTGTCATTTCACAACAAATGGCTACCCTGTTAGGCTTGAAGACGGGTGACCGTATTTTCTCTTATTTTTTCGACAACAATAATGTAAGGGCACGCCGTTTTAAGATAGCCGGGATATACCAGACGAACCTTGCCATGTTCGATAAGATCATTGTATATACCGATTTATACACCTCGGTCAAACTGAACGGATGGAAACCAGATCAATGCTCTGGTGTGGAGATTACCGTCAAGGATTTCAAGCAGTTGAATGAAACTGCTAAATATATGGTCGAGCATGTAAACCGCGCTACCGACAATTATGGGGCAACGTTCTCGTCGAGCACCATCAAGAACTCCTACCCCTCGATTTTCTCATGGTTAGACTTACTTGACTTGAACGTATGGATAATCCTTGGGCTTATGGTTTGCGTAGCGGGATTCACCATGATCTCAGGATTGTTGATTATCATACTGGAACGCACCAATATGATTGGTGTCCTGAAAGCGATAGGAGCCACCAACACAACCATTCGTCACACTTTCTTGTGGTTTGCCGTCTTCATTATCGGTAAAGGCATGATTATCGGCAATTTATTGGGTATTGGCATCATACTCCTGCAACGCGTGACAGGACTCATCAAACTCGACCCAACTACCTATTATGTCAGCACCGTTCCAGTAGAATTGAACATTCCGCTCATCATTCTTATCAACATTGCCACTTTGGCCATCAGCGTGTTTGTGCTGATTGCCCCCAGCTATTTAATATCCCACATTCAACCGGCAAAGTCGATGAGATACGAATAGGCCATTTCAGCACAACGTTCTCCATCTACTCCGGCGGATACTATGCCACCAGCATAACCAGCACCTTCCCCACATGGGAACAAGCCTCTGACTGTCAAATGCTGGAGGGTCTCGGGGTTGCGGACAATCCTAACCGGAGATGATGTACGTGTTTCAGTTGCTATGAGAACAGCCTCATTGGTAAGGAATCCATGGCTCATCTGCCCAAACTTCTTAAAACCCTGTTGAAGCCGTGAGCCAATCATAGACGGCAGCCAGAAATGCAACGGGCTCGATATCAGTCCAGGCGCATAGGAGCTCTTGGGCAAATCGTAACTTAACTTGTTGTTTACGAAGTCAGCCATGCGCTGAGCCGGAGCAGTTTGGCGCATATTACCCTGCTGCCAGCAATTTCGTTCCAGTTCTTCCTGAAAATGCATGACTTTCAACGGGCTGTCACCAGCAATGTCTTCAGGACGTAACTCCACCACCATACCACTGTTGCTCCATTGCGTACCACGGTTACTTGGACTCATTCCGTTGACGACAATCTGCTCTTTGTCTGTAGCCGCAGGAATAACAAAACCACCTGGGCACATGCAGAAAGAATACACACCGCGGCCGTCAACTTGCGTTACAAAGCTATATTCGGCTGCAGGGAGGTACTTGCCCCTGCCTTCTTTCCTATGGTATTGAATCTGGTCTATGAGCATTGAGGGATGTTCAAGTCGCACCCCTACGGCAATACCCTTGGCCTCTATCTCAATCCTTGCCTCCTGCAGATAGCGGTAGACGTCCCGTGCGGAATGTCCAGTTGCAAGGATGACCGGACCAGTAAATTCCACTTCTCGTTTCTCGCCTGTTACCGGGTCGGTCTTGACAGCCTCTACACCGATAATCTTTCTTCCTTCCTCAATTCCAGAAGCCGGGCTACTTGTAATGAGGCGTAGCATCTTTGTCTGGAAATGAACCTCGCCACCACATCGAAGGATGGTATTCCGCATATTCTCTATCACGCGCGGCAACTTGTCTGTGCCGATGTGCGGATGGGCGTCCGACAAGATACTCGTTGACGCACCATGCTGGCAGAACACATTCAGGATTTTCTCCACCGACCCTCTTTTCTTGCTACGGGTATAGAGTTTTCCATCGGAATAGGCACCTGCCCCACCTTCACCAAAACAATAGTTACTCTCAGGGTCTACACGTTGCGTTTTCGTAATGTTCGAGAGGTCTTTCTTGCGTTCATGCACATCCTTACCACGTTCCAACACCAAGGGCTTTAACCCTAATTCTATGAGTTTCAGAGCGGCAAACAAGCCACCGGGACCGGCTCCTACCACGATAACCTCACGGGCATCAGAGACATCTTGGTAGACAGTAGGAGTATACGCCTCGTCGGTGGGCTGTTCATTGACGTATACGCGGACTTTCAGGTTTACAAAAATCGTACGCTGCCGGGCATCAATACTACGCTTGAGGATGCGGATATGCGTGATACTCCTGGCATCAATACCCTTCTCGTTAGCCACGTATGTTTTCAGAAAACTCTCTGTGGCTGCCTGTTGTGGCAGAACACGCAATTGGAATTCTTGTATCATAGATTTGATTTCATGAAATCTAGTATTTCTTTCTGATTCTGCAAGTTACACTCATGGGGCTGTTTCAGAATACTGGTCTTCAGCTTCTCCCCAGCCCCCTGGCTGTTCCACACCTGATGCATGACCTCGTATGCGGCCTCCACACCAGGAATGGGGAAAAGACGGTCTTGCTTTCCCGAGACGAACAGCATGGCTTTGGGGCATGCCAGCGAGGCTATGTGAGGATAATCCAAATACTGTCGGAGGGCGGGGATACAGTTGGCGAAGCCCCCGTTCTCTTTCCGCCCGTAGTGATTAGAGAGTTGCGCAAAGGTTGAGCCCATCCAGCATATGCAAGCGCCAGCCTTTATCTTATCGCTCAATGCGGCCAGCATCCACGCACGATAGCCACCCATGGAACAGCCCGCACACCCGATGCGGTTACTGTCCACCTCAGGCAAGGTAGCCAGAAACTCCGTCGAGGCTATGTCGTCGTAGGTCATGAAAGCGCTCAGGTCGCGTCCCAGCATCATCATGTTGCCGGCAATGATGTCGTAGCGGTTGCGGTCTACACCCTCCTTCCGTCCACGCTCACCCCATAACGGTGCGTCGATGGAGAAAACCGCGAAACCGTGCTTGGCCAGATAATCGCCTACATACTGGTTTCCATAAAGGTTTTTCACCCACGCGTCAGCATCGTCTACCACACTCTTTTCTACGGCGAAAGGCCTGATCATCTTCTCCTTGCCAATAGACAAATGGGCACCATGATCGTGGAGGAGGTTGACTGTCGGGAATGGACCCACGCCATCAGGGATTAGCAGGTACGCCTTCACCCTATACCAGCGGCTCAACGAGAACTCAATCTTCCGAGCCTTATATCCATCGCGTTGCTCCTCCGCCAGCACTTTCATATCGTAAGACGAGGCCTTTGGCGGTGGGGCCATCATGCACTCGAACACCTTGGCCCGCGCCGTCTTCTTCCACTTCTTGAAGTTTTTAATTCCACTTTTACCCCATGCGAGCGGATACGTCAGTTCCGCCTGAATACTGTCAATATAAACAGGAATATCGTTTCTGTACTCATGTCCCCATTGATCCTGGGCGTACAGGGGTATGCACACCCATAACAAGGCCATACACAACAACGACATCAAGGGTCTTTTCATCATCTATCGGTAGTTTGTTCGTTCATATTATTGCCGCAAAGATAAGCTTATTTTTCCAAAACACCAAATCTCCGCCACAAATAGTTTCCATAGCCTGTTGGCGATGGATTTCTGTCATAAATATGTTGGCGATGAACCTCCGCCACAAATATGTCAGCTAAGGACCTCCGTCATAAATAGTTTCCATAGCCTGTTGGCAAAGAATGTCATCATTCTGATGGATTTATTCCAGCTATCCGGCGGTATTTCTCAAAATTCGGCGGTATTTCTCAAAATTAATGTGTACATTTGCAGTCGGACAAACCAAAGTATCCTGAAGACTCTTTACGCAAGTGAACGAGAAAAAATACATTCAACAGCTCATCGGACAAGGCGAGCACCAGCAGCAGGACTTTAAGTACAAAGTGGCTGATGCTCACAAGTTAGCCAAATCGGTATCGGCATTTGCCAATACCGACGGAGGGCGGCTGCTCATAGGAGTACGCGACGACGGGGTCATCTCTGGCGTGCGCTCCGAGGAAGAGATCTTCATGATGCACGCGGCTGCCTACAAGTATTGCGAGCCTTCCGCCTCCATCAAATTCGACACTTACCACGTTGAGGGCCGCACACTCGTTATAGCCACGGTTCCGCCATCCGAGAAAAAGCCCGTTTGCGCATTCGACGAGAAAGGCCTGAAAAGAGCCTACATACGCATCCATGACGAGAATATCGTAGCCTCACCCGTGCATCTGGCCATCTGGCGTGAGCAGCGCTCCCAACAAGGTACACTCATGACCATCAACGAGGCAGGGAAAAAGATGATGGAAGCCATGGGGCAACAACGCTTGCAGACACTCAACCAAATCGTCCGAAGGGCACACGTTCCGCGCCACCAGGCCATCGTCCTGCTGGCACGCCTCATACGCTACGATTTGGCCACGTGGGAGCTCAAAGACCATCAGTTCCGCTTCTCTTTGAGGGAGTAAACGAGCCGCTCCCTACTCATTTGTAGGTATTTTCATTAAAAACACCCATTTGTAATCTAATAAAACGGATTTTTTTCGTATCTTTGCCATTCCTAAGGCAAATAAAAACAGAATCATGAGACTATCGGACTTGAAAACCGGCGAAAAAGGTGTTATCGTCAAGGTCATGGGCCATGGAGGATTCCGGAAACGCATCGTTGAGATGGGTTTCATTCATGGCAAGGAGATAGAAGTACTGCTAAACGCACCTTTACAAGACCCCGTGAAATACAAAATCATGGGTTATGAGATTTCTTTGCGTCACGACGAGGCAAAGATGATTGAGGTGGTGTCGGATACGGAGGCTGCCCAGGCAGCGCAGGCCGCTGCAGCCGGTGAGAACTCTGACGGCGGCAACCCGGCTGGCAATACGGATGCAGGGCGTTCGGAGGGCTCCATCTATGTAGACTCGCCCGCAGACGACGAGCAGCCCATGTCGGTCAGGCACTTGCATGCCGAGGCCGAGAAGCGCCACAAGACCATCAATGTGGCTTTGGTGGGCAATCCGAATTGCGGAAAGACATCCCTGTTCAACTTTGCCAGCGGAGCCCACGAGCGTGTGGGCAACTATTCCGGTGTTACGGTAGACGCCAAGGAGGGCCACGCCGACTTCGAGGGTTACCACTTCAATCTGGTCGACCTGCCCGGCACCTACTCGCTCTCAGCCTATTCGCCCGAAGAGCTCTATGTGCGCAAGCAGATTATCGAGAATACGCCCGACGTGATTATCAACGTCATCGACACCTCCAATCTTGAGCGCAACCTCTATCTGACCACTCAGCTCATCGACATGCACTTGCGTATGGTATGCGCCTTGAACATGTACGACGAGACCGAGAAACGAGGCGACAAGATTAACTACAACAAACTGGGCGAGCTGTTCGGTGTTCCCATGGTTCCTACGGTCTTCAAGAGCGGGCGTGGTGTCGACCAGCTGTTCCACACCATCATTCAGGTTTACGAGAGCCGCGAGGGCGACCTGCCCAGCTTCCGCCATATCCACATCAACCACGGCCATGAGATTGAGCACGGCATTGCGCGCATTCAGGAAAAGCTGAAGGCCGACGAGAGTGTGCGCCACCGCTACTCCACCCGCTACCTGGCCATCAAGATGCTGGAGAACGACCGCGACGCCGAGAAATTCATCAAGACACTCCCCTATCAGGACAAAATCATCAGAGCCCGCGACCATGCCGCACAGCGCATCATGGAGGAGAAGAAAGTGGACTCCGAGACCGCCATCATGGACGCGAAATACGGGTTCATCCACGGCGCCCTTCAGGAGGCCGGCTATGAGGTAGGCCAGACCGAGGACACTTATAAGATGACCCACCTGCTCGACAAGCTCATCACCAACCGCTGGCTGGGTTTCCCCATATTCATTCTGCTGCTCTTCATCATGTTCGAGGCAACCTTCAAACTGGGTGAATACCCGATGGAATGGATAGAAAACGGTGTGGCGTGGCTGGGCAGTCTGGTCAGCACCACCATGCCCGAGGGCCCGTTGCGCGACATGATTGTCGACGGCATCATCGGAGGCGTGGGAGCCGTTATCGTGTTCCTGCCGCAGATTCTCATCCTCTACGCTTTCATCTCGCTGATGGAAGACTCGGGCTACATGGCCCGCGCGGCGTTCATCATGGACAAGCTGATGCACAAGATGGGACTGCACGGCAAGTCGTTCATTCCCCTCATTATGGGCTTCGGATGCAATGTGCCGGCAGTAATGGCCACGCGCACCATCTAGAGCCGACGCTCTCGTTTGCTCACGAGTCGCATCCAGACCATCACCTATTGCCAAGCCCGTCGCGCCATCTTCATC
>JAEEXN010000101.1 GCA_016291595.1 Prevotella sp. | reverse complement strand
GTCGAAGCGTTGATGCCTCTGTGTGAAGTCGGTCTTCACCACAAAGCTGAAGAATTTCTCCTTTGTCTTCATCTGCAGCACAGGCGCATTGTCGTTCTGGAAGTGATAGTATGTGCGCTGCCACAGGTCGGTATGGGGAGCAGTGGTGATGGCAATGGTGTCACCTTTGACCTCAAAGGCTTTAGGCTCCCTCGTCCACTGAAGTTTACTCAGGTCGATGCGCCCACTATCGGCAAGTGCCACCTTTACGTCGTCCACAAACTCGGTTGTCTCCACCTTACTTTCATTTTTGTTGCAACCCGTCAGGATTGCTGTCGTAGCTACTGCCATTAGAGCAATGTTCTTAATCTTCATAA
Source organism: Prevotella sp. (assembly GCA_016291595.1). Classification (GTDB taxonomy): domain Bacteria; phylum Bacteroidota; class Bacteroidia; order Bacteroidales; family Bacteroidaceae; genus Prevotella. Next base: position 9,967 of record JAEEXN010000101.1, on the reverse strand, counting down.
TTTTCATTTTGTAGTTTCGGCTGCAATGATAGTTAAAAAACCAAAGCAGGATTTCATATTATTCGTGTCATATCAACATTCGTGTTTGTTTTCGGTATTCGGCGTAGTCTGGTTTGTTGGCGAGTTGGCGCTGCTCCATGAGAGGGATAGAGATTCCGAGAAAGAGGGCTGTCATGGCGATTGCTCCGCAGATATACCAGTCAAAACCGTTAAATGCACTATACATCATCCATATACCCCACCAGAACAGTATCTCACCGAAATAGTTCGGATGCCGACCATGTTTCCACAGACCTACATTGCATACTTTACCGGGGTTGGCAGCACGGAAATCATGGCTTTGCTTGTCTGCGATGAGTTGGATGGTAGGTGCAACAAGACAGGTCAGAAAAGCCAAGCAAAGAAGAATCGTGGTAAACAAATGTCCGTCATTCACAAATAGGGTATTCATGTCAAACGGTTTCTCAAACAGTTTCAGCCCGGGTAGCATGGCGGCAAAGACGATGAGCGTAGGCATCATGTTCAAGCCAAAAAGGTTGATGGTGTGAAAAACCAATGTGTGTTGGCTACGGTACTTGGTATAACGCCAGTCTTCGTGACCGATACCTTTGAAGGTGATCATCCAGTTGCGTGTGAGCCGCCAGCCCCAATAGCACGAAGCGATGAGCAGCAGGCCAACCGGTAGAGACCATACGCCGGTATAGAATGCCCACAACAGAAACGCAACTGGAGGAAAGACGCTCCAATACGGGTCATAGACGGATACGTTCTCATAGAGTAAACCGAATGCCCATACGACCACCGTCGCCAGCACGTCAGCACATAGAAGTGCGATGAGAGGGTCTGTGGTTATTGGGTTGGAGGTTAACGCATTAAACATTAACCAGCCAGCCACTCCTGCGAGAGTGTATATAGCGGCTATCAGCGCCACGCTATACCATTTTGGATAATCCCGTTTCATATTTCATCATCGTGTTTGCTTTCTTTTGCCTGTCTGGCAAACTCAAACAGCGACAGAGGCAGGTGGCAATAACCATCGGGATTCTTGTCGAGATAATCCTGATGATATTCCTCGGCTGTATAGAAGTTCTGCAGAGGCAGTTTCTCTACGGCTAAGGGCTGCTCGTAGTTTTTCTGTTCATCGGCAAACACCTTCTCTATGACGGGCAAATCCGCAGGGTCAGTATAGTAGACGCCGGTACGATAGCGCGTACCCTCGTCGTGTCCCTGCTTGTTAAGACTCGTTGGGTCGATAGCCTTGAAGAACATCTGCAACAGGAATTCAAGGCTGACCACATCAGGACGGAATCTTACTAATACCGTCTCTGCATAGCCCGTCGTGTCGGTATATACTTCTTTATATGTAGGGTTGTCCGTATGTCCGTTAGCGAATCCTACTTCCGTCAGGGTCACGCCCTCAATCTGCTTGAAGTAATGCTCCGTTCCCCAGAAACATCCTCCTGCCAGATAGATATCCTTCGTGGTCTTCTGCGACTTCTTGGCATCCTCAGCCAATCCGTTCATCATGTTATCGTCTGTTATCTTCATATTTTCTTTTTATTCTTCTACTTCGCAATTCAGGAAACCCATTTCCTTCGCCTTCTCTTGGTTCATCAGGAAATAGATGGCCTCGCCCTCGTTGCAGATTTCACCCTTCGAGTTGGTTATCTCTGCACTGATATACGCCAGGTTACGCACCTGTTTTGCCACTTTGGCCCTGATTGTCAGCTCTGGTTCCGACGTAGGGACTGCCTTGCGGAACTTCACATTCAGCTGGACCGTATAGCCGCTGGTCTGTAGCTTGCGAGTCACTACCCATCCGCACACCTCATCTATCAGCGTACTCAGTATGCCGCCGTGCATAGTATCAACCCAGCCCTGATAATTATGCTGGGGTTTCCAGGTACTCACAATATAGTCACCATCCTCGTAGAACTCCATATGGAGCCCGATGGGATTGTCAGGACAGCAACCAAAGCAGTTATATTCTTTGTAGTTGCGCCAAGGGTTTATAATCTTCTTCATGTCGGTATTGTGTTCGTTAATCAGCTGCGAAGATACGAAAAAATCCCAGACATAATGCTATGTCTGAGACTTTTATACGCATTTTTATGATTTATTGACTTTCAGCTCGGTTAGCGGTTAGCGTTGCCTGCTTACCGTTATGTACACTGTAGGTGTGCGACTTGGTGCTGCCTTTTCGCAGCCCGTAATAGCCACTTGATATAGCCATAAATATTAGGGTCAATGTTGCTAAGACGTACTCGGCAGTGAAGTAAACCTTTGTGGCTGTTCTTGAACCTAGAGGTAACCCTGAGGTAACCCTGAGGTACCCCTGAGGTTCATCTGCCCTCCTCCTACGTCACCCCGACCTAAGATGCTGGCCGGGGTGCTTTGTGTTATGTAGTTAGCTTTTGTGCTTCTACTACGGATTCTAATTGTCGAGATTGATGGTTATCTGGTCAATCAGGTCGTAGGGATTACCTTGCACGTCTACGCCGTCTGGCTTGAGACCGAATGTAAGCTGCCCCTTGATTCCCTTTTTCTTTAGCTGTTGTTTCATGCCTTGGATGCTGTTCTTGAAGGTCTGGAATACAGCACGGGCATTGGCAGAACTGTCGGGAGCAGCCTCAGTAGAGATGAAAAAAGTTGCCCAGCAGAAGTTGGCTGAATTGTTGCCGTAGGCCTTCTCGATAAAATCATCCAGATAACCTGTGTACTCAATTTGGCTCATGCCTTCCGGAGTGATTCCGTAGTCATAGATGACATTGTTCCACATCCTCTTATAGCGGTCGGGGGTGTCGAGAACAAAATCTATGGCATAAGAGTTGCTGTCGTTGGGCCACGTGACTGTGTTGCTTGAACCATTAAAAGTTACTTTACAAATTTCGCTTACCACGCAGAAGGAGGCTTTCAGTGTATAAGTGCCCGAAGGGTTTTCAACCTTCCAAAGTGTCTGTTCGTCGGTGACACATGTATTTCTCAGCAGTGCCTTCACATTGCTCGGATTTTCGAGCTCGACTTCTGTGGGTGTCTTGCCAATGTGTTTCCATATCACGGTGGCGTTAGAGTCGTTGTCTTGTGTGAAGTTTGTTGTAAGGTCCTTGGTGCTCCAGTTCGTGCTGGTGCCCCATGTAGTGCTTGTGGCATTAGAATAGGTCCATGTTTGTGAATAGCTTCCATTTATCGAGAATACGGGAGTTTTACCGGACGCTCCGCCTGATATTCCTACTGAAAATCCTTTACTTCCTCCTGTTGTCTCAGTTGTACCACCACCGACCGATGAACTGCCAGAACTGGTGCCGTTCTCGTTGAGAGGACCGACAGACATAATGGATTTAGAGCCATTGCCCTCGAGCCACATCTTTGTGTCGATACTTTTCATCCAGGCACCTCTTGCATTCCAGTCGCCAGGCGATAAGGTTGTACCTGAATGTGCTGTCCAGTTGTCTTCTGGTTTCATGAAGATCTTCTCATTCATCACCGTGATATTCTGACGTACCTGATAGTACTCTACATTATTGGTGAAGTCGTAGGCACTGTAGGCCTTATATTGCACCTTTATAGCAGAGTAGGCCACAGCGTCAGTAGGATCTCCTCCAGGTCTGGGATACTTGTAGTCAAAAACAAATTCCTTGATTTGAGCATCCATCAGGTCGCTGATGTTGGCACTCTCTCCTGCACGGGTTAGGGATTGGCGGAAAGCTGACAGGGCCTTGTGTGTTCTGGAATCGCGCTTGGACTGACGATTCAGCCAGTCGGCAATGGCATCAGCCTTATGGCCCCACTCGTAGTCGGTATCAGGCTGTTCGGCCGTCTCGTTGCTGCCGACCACGGCATTGAGCACATAAATCTCGTTGTTGGAACAGAAAGCGTAGGCATCAAACATGATGGCCTGCTGCTTCTCCTCGGGCCACTGGCTTATGTCCTCCCAGTCCATTTGCTGACCATTCACTCCAGCGCTACGAGTCGCGGCATCGCTATCGTGATTGCCAGCCATATAAGCATTGTGTACCATGCTGGTCACCTGACGCTTAGCACGGGCACGGGCCTCGGCTGCAACCTCGGGGAGGGCATCGCCTTGGTAATTGTCGAGTTCCAAACTCATTACGGCGAGCACGTAGGCTTCGCCAAAGTTATAGAATTCCTTGAAGGTACACTGCGTAAGGACAATAGAAGCCTCGCCCGACATGCAGCGGCGTACAATGTGTTTCCATTCATCCGTAGAGATGCTGTTCCTCTGAATAGCCAATGGGGTAATCACATAGCATCCGGCATCGGTGGGAGAGAGGCTGTTCCTCTGCAAGCGGCGTCCCAAGGCCTTGCCGAAGTCATCTTCCCACTCGCCATAGAGCACATACCACTCATCGGTGGTCACAGAGAGGGCATCAGTTGTGGGTTCCTCGGTAGGGGGGATGTCTGGTCCGAGGTTTGGCAGGTCGGCATCATTGTCTGAACAGGCGGTCGGCACCGTCAAGGTCGTTGCGCAGCAAAGGAAGGCTGCGATTAAGCGTGTACGAAATAGATTCTTTTTCATCTTTATTTGTTTACTGTTTACTGTTTACCGTTTACTGTTTGTCGACATTTTAATTAAGAATTAAGAGAGAAGAAAGAAGAATTATTCTTGGTTGTTTGGGGTGTTCCGCTAACCGCTAACCGATAACCTGAAGCAGGCGTTACAACCCATGCAGGGATTGACCTTGTAATCGTGTACAGATACGACTTCCACATGGTTGTTCTGCGAGGCTCCTTTAACAAATGCCTCCACGAGCAGATCTGTATTGCCGCCTTTTCGCGGACTTCCTGAGAGAATCAGTATATTCATTGTCTTTTGACTTTAAATCAGTCGACAAAAGTACGAAAAATTGATGAATTACAGCTATCTTTGTAGATGAATTTGACGAAAGATGGGTCTGGTAACGGTAATTATGATTATTAGGATAATAAGATGAGATTAATATTTGCATTGATTGTAGCGTTTTGGGCACAAAATATTTTTGCTCAGGAAAAGGAACTATTGATAGTTGGGACGATGCACGAAGTCCCAACTATCGTGCGTCACAGTTACAGACCTCTGCTGAAGTATGCCAAGAAGTATAAACCGGAGGCTATCTTTGTGGAGGATATCCGTCCTGACGACACGTTGAGTCTTAAGAACTATACGCCTCGGTTCCTAAGACTCGCCGACTCTCTCTCGCAGGTAAACACTATCGATGAACAGAGATTCCATGTTTTAAGGACAAAACAGCTTACGGACATGGATGCTAACGATTTTGCTTTTCTTGCTGATGCCTATCTGCAGCATCGGGACAGGGCGAACTATACCTATTATGATTACTTAAAGACCTATGGCATTACGGGAGCCAGGAAGCCACTGAGGAAGGAGAATGGCGACCTGATATTCCCGCTTGCCGTCGCGATGGGGATAACAGAACTCCTGCCCGTTGATGACCATCAGGTGGAACCCGAATATCAGAAGGCTTGGCGGAACGCTATGAAAGCCAGTTCTGGAACGGGCGATGACCTTATTCTTGCCAAAATGATGAAAAAGGAAAGTCGCAGCAGGCTGTGGCCATCCCTATGGGGAAGGCTTAGCAGACACACCAACAAGCCGGCAACGCTAAAACGGTTCTACCAGATTAACTCGTGCAGATATGTTACCCAACCCAACGAATACAGCCAAGCCGTTCAGCAGCTATGGGACGAAAGAAACTATCGGATAGCCCAAAACATCGCTGAACAGATTAAGGCGCACTCTTACCATAAAAGTATATTGGTTATTGGGGCAGGTCATGTCATTAGTGTCAAGGAGATGCTAAAGCAGGTTTATCCTGGATTGCAGGTTAAACTGATGTACGACGAGAAATGACAAGCTGCGCCATCGACTGACCATCAATGACCAGGCCGCCTTTGCCCGCTATTTCAAGAAGCACGTGGGCGTAACGCCGTCGGAGTATAGAGAGGGGAAGTAATCTATTATCAATGAAGCGAAAGCCAATGCTTTCGCTTCAATATGAACTTCACTTATAACTTTCCAGTGCCTGATTGCGCAGGTCGCGGGCCATGAGGCTGTTGTGCACGCCGCCATTACTGTCGTACCACTTCATAGGTGCCGACGGCTTGTCGAGACCAAGACCAGGAATCATCTTGCCAAATCCCATGAGAACAAGGAACGGAATGATAATCTTGACAATCTGCCATATCAGTACGCCTACAAGGAGAAGGGTTCCTATAGCCCAAAGGATAACGAACAAGGTATAAAGGATGGTCAGTATCAAGCCTGCTGACTGCTTCATCTGTACGAACATGGCGAACAGCGAGTAGAGCAGATAGCCGATGCCTGCAATGGCAGCGATGTAGAGCACGACGGTGCCGAAGGTGGGGTTTACCCATGCGTAGAGGCAGATGCCCACGATGGCTGTGACAGCAAACACGACGACAGATATCAGGATGTTATACAACAGCTGCTGTCGGGGCACGGCATCACTGGAGCATAGAAACGCCTCCATACCTGTGGCATAGGCGTCGATGGTCTTGTACTGCCAGCGTACTGCCATGAAGAGCAGGAAGATGTTGAAGAAGCGCTGGAAATCGCCTACGTAAGCTCCGTTGAGCCACCAGCAGCAGTCCCAACCCAGTTTCATGACAGCATCTATCTCCAAGATAATGGTAAAGAAGGCGAAAACGGGGGCGATGAACAAGAATACGCCGATGAGCCAGTTGTGAGGCTTCAGGGTATCTTCGTAGCACCTTTTCAGACCTATCTTAGAGGCACGACGGCTCATTCGCCATGCCAACCACAGGAAGAAGAGGACGCCGAAAAGGAACTCCCCTTCGTAGTATTGGCGACCCTTGAAATCGGTGTACTTGGCAATGGGATTCTCCGTTCCCTCGGCATTCGACTCGCTGAAACGCAACTCATAGGGATCGGCATAATAGGTCTTACCGGTAGAGTCTGTCACGGCTACCAGCGGACGCTTGTCGGGCGTACCAAGGGAGAACATCGAGAAGAGGCTCTTGTCCTGATAGGTTATCTCCTTGGGGAACTTCAGATTCAGTTTCGTTCCACGCATCATGACCACCGAGTCCTCCTCGTGGAGATAGAATTCGGAACGGGTGTAGAGAGAGCCGCCTCCACGGTCTTCAGGCTCAGCATACTGGAATACCACGATGGCAGTGTCCGTCTTGCCCTTACCCAGAGGCCACGCTTCGTACTGTTGTGCTGCAACGTTATCAACTACGGTCAGCATCAAGGCTGTCATCAGCCATGTTTTCAGGTTCTTCATATACATTGTTTTTTAGGTATTGACGTGTTTCAAAAGTTAGCCACATGTTCTTGCAGAACATAAACAGGGTAATCATAGGCAACAGAGCGGAAACGGCAGGGCCGAACATGTAAGCCAGCGAGCCTACGACAACGATGATGACGAGCCATACGCAGCCAGGCAGCTTGGAGAGGTCGTATGTCTTCTTGCTGGCCTGACGGTAGCCTGTGGGGTCGGGGACGTAGCATACCAACCAGTAGCCTACGATGATGCTGATGTAGTAGAGGTACTTGTTGTCTTGTGCCGAAGGTACCAGATAGATGTAGAACAGCGCACCAGCCACGGCGAGGCCAATGATAATCCAACTGCCGTTGAACGTATAGGGAACGCCCTTCATGGGGGAGAAGCGCACATAGAGCGATATCAGCGCCAGCAGGATGCTCAGCGTGATGCCAATCCAAAATCCGCGGCTCCAGTGGATGCCTATAGGTGCCTCGTCGGTCTCCACATTGTTCTGAATCACCTGTGGTGTGGGTATAGTGTACTGGTCGTCCCCGTCGCCATCGGGAGCGCCGCGACGCAGCACCTCGTACTTCTCCTTGTCGGAAAGGAAACGGTTGTAATAGACGAGCTCATAGATACGTCCGTCGCTAAACGGACAGAGCACCAGACGGTCTGGTTCCTCGGCTGCCTCCGTACGTGCTGCGTCGTAGAACACCAGTGCCGTATCGGCCAGATAGACCGTAGTCTTACCGTCTTTCTCCATCTCCACGAGGATGCGGCAAAGTTCCTGATAGAGCTCAGGGATTCGCCATTGGGCTGCACAGACGGCACTGTCGGCGGGATTGGCTCGACCTTCGAAACGTATCTCCCGGTTCTTGTTGTAGCGGAAAGGATAATACCACTCTGAGGGCTGTTCGCCTCGTCTGACGAAAGCCACAGGACCGGGATAGTCTTTGCCCTTGTCTATGGTGAAAGCCACGTAGAGCGACTGTTGCGGACCAGCCTTGGCAAAGGATACATCGGCATCTACCATGTAGAGCTTGTCCAGCCAGATGCCGCGTTCGTCACTCGAGATTTTCTTCTGGCGGGGAGCCTTCCACACGCTGTCGCGCTCGAAGTCGTAACACTGCATGGGCATGAGTTTGACTTCGTCAAGCAGTTCTCCGGGGTTCTCGAACGAGACGCCACGAGGGTAGGGCGCATAGTGGAACAGTTTACCTTTCTGGGGGAAAGTTACCTTCTGAGCTGAGACGGACAGTGCCATCAACATCAGACAGATGGTTAAAATCATGTTTCTTTTCATGGTCTTTGTTTGTATTGTAGTTGTTCATGATATATCTGTTTTGCTGCAAAGATATATTATTCCATCGAAACCGCCAAATCCGCCTTCAGAATATTCGCACATTATTGACTGATGCGTTCCTTCATTAGTTTCTCCAACTCTGAATTGGATTTTCCGCACAGTTCGTCGGGTTTGTAGAATCTTGTCAACATCGTGGCAAAAACCTTGTTGCCATAGATGAAAACAAAGTCGTAGTAGCCAGGCTCTACCTCTTCTGGATGAAGGTAGAACGAGCCCCAATGACTGGTTTCTTCTGCTTCGGGATCTTTGTTCAGGTTACATTCCTGAATATAACCAGGTGTCTCGTCGTTCAAGGCGTTCTTTGGGTAAAAGCCCTGGTCGGCCTTGTGCTTGAACACCATCACCTTGATGCCTGTCCCTGCGTTTGATTGTGGATAGAACTCTATCCATTCGTCCAGTTCGAAAATAGAGCGTATTCCCTCTGTGGCAAATGGTTTCTTGTTGAAATCACCTGTGCCGCAGCGGTTTCCGAACAGGCTCAAGCCCGTCATGATGGGTTGTTCCCCCTCCTTGAGATTCACGAAATAGATTTTACCTAACTCCATGGCGTCTTCCGCTGCATAAGCGGCAGAGCTGTTACCGGCTGTTATAAACAGCGTAAGTACAGCAGTCAGAAATAACAGATTCTTCATACCTATTATCTTTTTTTTCTTTTTTGTCTTTTTTGTCTTTTGAACACCAATTGATCTCCATTTCTTAGATAATACCAAGTGGAGCGAGTAAAGGTCAGCGTGGCTGTTTTGCCTTTGACGCTGATAACTCCTCCTATAGGTTTGCCGCCGGCATCGGTTGCCGTAAAGTCGATGCCACCATCGGTATAGTCACCGATTCCGTCGTTGAGCCAAGTGAGACGGAAGAGGTCGACATCGACGTTGTATCTGCCATCCTCGCGTGGGGTGACGGTAAGCGTGCTGCCATCATTCTTGTATACAAAGTAACCCGTGAGTTTTTTACTGGCCTTGTTCCTATGCTGCACTGCTTCCGTATTGCTGGTGCGACATGAGCACAATGCCACTGCTGCGAGTGCAAATAAAAAGAATGTTGTGCGTTTCATTGCCCTCATAATTGTGTAGTTTTAGTTAACATGCTGCGAAAATACGAAAAAATCCTAAAGCATGATAATTATGCCTTAGGATTTATATTTTATTAAGAAGTCAGCTTTTACTTATAACTTTCCAGTGCCTGATTGCGCAGGTCGCGGGCCATGAGGCTGTTGTGCACGCCGCCATTACTGTCGTACCACTTCATAGGAGCCGACGGCTTGTCGAGACCAAGACCAGGAATCATCTTGCCAAATCCCATGAGAACAAGGAACGGAATGATAATCTTGACAATC
>JAEEXN010000017.1 GCA_016291595.1 Prevotella sp. | reverse complement strand
TTCGCTTAATCGCATCTTTCAAAGCAGTTGCCATAGCCTACACGTGTCTTAATATGTTTACCATAACGGCCAATCTTCTTGCGCAGCCGGGTAATGTTCACATCTACCGTTCGGTCGAGTACCATCACATCCTGCGGCCAGCAATATTTCAGTAAGTCTTCTCGCGAGAAAACCCTGTTAGGGTGCTGGAGAAAAAACGACAGCAACTCAAACTCCAGTTTGGTAAACACCAACTCCTGACCGTCGCAGGTAACAGTCTTCGCATTTAAATCGAGCAAGATGCCTTCATAGGCAATCTTACAGTCATCGGGGGATGCGACAGAGTTTTGCGACTGGGACGACCGTCTGAGCACTGCCCTGACCCTGGCTTTCACCTCTTTCATACTTAGTGGCTTGGCAATATAGTCGTCAGCACCGATATTCAGTCCTTTCACCAGATTGTCCTCTCCTTCGAGTGCTGTGATGAAAATGATGGGAATATGTGCTGTAGCGGGATTGTTCTTCAATCTGCGCGCCATCTGGAAACCAGACATCTCGCCCATCATCACGTCCAGCAGAATCAGTCCGAAATCCTGAAGAGGCAATTCCAGTGCTTCCTCGGCCGAGTAGGCTGTTACGACCTCAAAACCTTCAGTCTCGAGGTTGTATTGAAGAATCTCACAAATATCTAACTCGTCGTCTACAACAAGTATTTTCATAAACCATGAACATTTAAGGCGGTAAAGTTAGTGAATAATTCCTGAAACCAAGAAGAATTGATATTACAATGTTATGACATTTGCATGCAGAAGACGAACGTGAGGGGAACACATATCTCAGTAGGTAAAAATTTACTTTCCGCTCGTTTTTGGGTCTACTTTCCACTTGTTTCCCAACCAGTCGAACAAGAAGTAGAAGGCGATGCCTGAGAGAAGTCCGGCGACGGCATCGATGACATAATGAGCCTGGATGTAGACCGTGGAGAAGCACATCAGGATGAAGAATGGCAGCAGTAAGAAGGTCAAACGGTTGCTGCGGGCGCGCAGGCTGAGCAACATGAGTACGGTGGTGATGCCCACATGTGAGCTGGGGAAGGCTGCCGTGGGCCGTTCGCCTGCATCATGGGCACTCTCGACAAGCTGGTAGAACACGCCGTCGGTCCATCCGGGACTGGTCAGGCGCTCCGTATTGTGCATGAAATAGTCGCCCACATTGGGGAAAAAGCCATGTGCTATCTGGTCGAGTCCTACCGCACCATAATAGTATTGGGGACCGGTGACGGGTAGGAAGACAAAGATGACGTAATAGAGCATGAACGATGCCAGCAATATCCACGCCGCGCGCTGAAATTCCTTGTACCGGCAGAAAAAATAATAGACCATGACGACAACCATCATGGGGAAATAACTGGCATAGCCGAGGTCCATCAGCTCGCTGAAAACAGGACTGCTAACGGCCTGAGAGAAGAGCAGGGCGGGCTGGCAACCGAACAGTTGCTGCTCCCAGGTAGCGAAGAGATGGTCGAGATTGGGGAAGATACGGTTTAACTCATAGGTATCGGGATACCACCATGAGAGCAATGCCATCTGTCCCACCAGACGTAGGAAACGAGTCAGCCGGCACGGTATCAGGCGGTAGACTGCCCATAGTGCGGCGGTCATGGCCACAAAATGGAACCTGCCCCAGAGCATCGAGATGGGATTGACGAGCTTGGTCCATGTGAAAAGAATGACGACAAGCGTCAGCAGCATATACGCCACAACTACCCATTCGAAAGCAAACAGCCCCCGATGCGGATTCTTTTCTATGGTAAAGAGGTTTTTCAAACGAATAATAATCTATTGTCAGACCTTTTCATCACTGTTTACGGATAAGCCAACGGACCGTCATCCATCCTATAGCCATCCGTGCTCCTGATACCAACGGATGGTTTCCTTGACACCCTCTTCGAGCTGATACTGAGGATGATAGCCCAGTTCGTCGATAGCCGGTTGGATGTCGCACCGCCAGTTACGCTGCTTCAGAATATGGTATTTATCGTTGTTCAGGGCAGAGATCTTTCCCGTCATCCGTCCGATATGCTCGCCACAGAACGTTACCACGCGAAGAAGCCACACTGGTGCAGTAATACGTATCCACCAAGGCGAGCCCAGTTCGCGACGGATGAAGTCGCTGAACGTGCTGCTCTGATAGACTCTTCCGTCGCTGAGGAAGTATTTCCGGCCCGTCACTCCGCGGTCGAGAGCCAGGAAGACCGCTTGCACCACATCCTTCACATAGACGAACGTGATGTCCTGACGGCGGAAACCGACAGCGAAATCGCTATGCGCCTTGATGCTCTTGGCCATGAGGAAATAGTCTTTCTCGCGCGGACCATAGACGCCTGTGGGGCGGAGAATGACATAAGGAAAACTGTTTCCCTCGTGAGAACCGGAAGTTTCCGTCTCTTCGTTTTCACCTTGGTTGAGGCTTTCCAGAAACTGCTCGGCCAACAGTTTGCTCTGCCCGTAGGCTGTATTGGGCCGGGGCGTGTCGCTCTCACGAATCTCCTCGTAAGGCTGTTGCTCACGAATAGCCCCGAAGATGCTGAGCGAACTGAGATAGACAAAACGCCGGACGGGCATCTGAAGGGCGATGAGCGCCCGCACCAGATTCTTCGTTCCCTCGGTGTTAGTACGGAAAAAGTCCTGCTTGTCAAGACATTTCGTCACGCCTGCTGCATGCACGACATAGTCGAAGGAATGGCCCGCGAGCTGTTCCTCCAGCCGTTGTTGCGACCGGAAATCCAGTTCGATGAAGTTGATACGACTGTCCTGCAGCCACTCGCGCGAGCTGCTCGCCCTGACGGCAGCCCACACTTCCAATCCTCTTCGTAGCGCCTCCTCGACAATAAACGAACCGATGAAGCCGCTGGCACCTGTGACTAATATCTTCATTTCGGGTGCGAAGTTAGCTAAAACTGCATAAAATGCCAAATTTTAATGTATTTTTAATGCAGCTGACGAGGAATTATCAACTTTTTTTTGTTAATTTGCAACATAACTAATCAATAACGACTATGGCAAAAGGAAAGAAAGGCGGAAAACGCATCACGAGGAAACAATTGCAGGAAATGCTGGCAACCTTATTCCAGCAAAACCCCAACGACACGTTCACTTTCAAGTATATCTTCAAGCAGTTGCACCTGGATACACATCCGATGAAGATGCTTGCCATCGACATCATGGAGGAAATGGCCTGGGACGACTTCCTGAGCAAGGTGTCGCAAAGCGCCTACCGTCTGAACACCAAGGGACAGGTACAAGAAGGTGTGTTCCGACGTAAGGCCAACGGAAAGAACTCGTTCATCCCCGACGATGGTGGAAAGCCCATCTTTGTGTCAGAGCGTAACTCCCTGTTCGCCCTTGACGGTGACCGCGTACGCATCTCGATGATGGCGCGCCGGCAGAACCATATCAAGGAAGCCATGGTTACCGACATCCTGAGTCATGCCAGCGACACGTTCGTCGGCAAGCTGAAAGTGGAGCAAGACTATGCCTACCTGGAGACGGAGAGCAAATTCTTCGTTCAGAACATCTTCATTCCAAAGAAGAAACTGAAGGGCGGAAAGACCGACGACAAGGTAGTGGTGAAGATTACCCAATGGCCGTCGAAGGACAACAAGAATATCATCGGCGAGGTGATTGACGTGTTGGGAAAAACCGGCGAGAACAATGTGGAGATGCATGCCATCCTCGCTCAATACGGACTGCCGTATAAATACCCGCGCCAGGTGGAAGAGGCTGCTAACCGCATTAATGCCGAAATCACGGAACAAGACATCCGAGAGCGTGAGGATTTCCGCGAGGTGACCACCTTCACCATCGACCCCAAGGACGCCAAGGACTACGACGACGCGCTGAGCATTCGCCGCGCCGAAGGCAACCTGTGGGAAGTAGGTGTGCACATTGCCGACGTGTCGCACTATGTGAAAGAAGGAAGTATCATTGACAAGGAGGCACAAAAGCGCGCCACCAGCGTCTATCTGGTCGACCGTACCATCCCGATGCTGCCCGAAAGGCTGTGTAACTTCATCTGCTCACTGCGCCCCGACGAGGACAAACTCTGCTATAGTGTGATTTTCCTGATGGACGAAGACGCCCATATCAAGAACTGGCACCTGGCTCATACCATCATCCGCAGCAACCGGCGGTTTGCCTATGAGGAGGCACAGGCCATTCTCGAGCAGAACGGCGTGGTGGACGGCAGTGGCGAACCGGCTCCGCCCGCCACAAAGAAGCACCCCTATCAGGGCGAGTTTGCCGAGGAACTGATCATGCTCGACCGCTTGGCAAAGCGCCTGAGGGCAGAGCGTTTCAACAACGGAGCTGTGAAATTCGATAGTGAGGAACTGCATTTCGACGTCGACGAGAAGGGAAAACCCGTGAGATGCTACTTCAAACGCTCGAAAGACGCCAATAAACTCATCGAGGAATTCATGCTCCTGGCCAACCGGACAGTAGCAGAATCGGTAGGAAAAGTGAAAAAAGGCACCAAAGCCAAGACCCTGCCCTATCGTATCCACGACCAACCCGACCCGACAAAACTGGAGAATTTGCGCGAATTCATCGTTAAATTCGGCTACCGGCTGAAGACCGCCGGCACCAAGGGAGCCATCAGCCGCAGTCTCAACGCGCTCATGGAGGAGTGCGAGGGTACCAACGAGCAGAAACTGATCCAGACCGTTGCCCTGCGTGCGATGATGAAAGCCAAATACAGCGTCCACAATATCGGTCACTACGGACTGGCATTCGACTATTATACCCATTTCACATCACCTATCCGCCGTTATCCCGACACCATGGTCCACCGCCTGCTGACACGCTATCAGCAAGGAGGACGCTCCGCCAGCAAGGAGCACTACGAGGAACTGTGCGAGCACTCGAGCGACATGGAGCAGCTGGCACAGAACGCCGAGCGCGACTCTATCAAGTATAAGATGGTGGAGTTCATGGGCGACAAGATTGGCGAGGAGTTCGATGCCCACATCTCCGGCATCCAGAGTTATGGCATCTACTGCGAGATTGACGAGAACCACTGCGAGGGAATGGTGCCGATGCGCGACTTGGACGACGACTATTACGAGTTCGACGAGAAGAACTACTGTCTGGTAGGACGACGCCGTCACCATAAATACCAGTTGGGCGACGCGATACGCATCAAGGTCGCGCGCGCCAATGTGGAGAAGCGCCAGCTCGACTTCACACTGGCCGACTAAGAAAAAAAGCGTGCCATTTTTGCAGTTTCACATATTTATATTATCTTTGCAGCCGATAATTTAGATTCAACATTTGGCGATGAGAAGAATATTCGTTTTGTCGATATGCCTGCTATCGGTGGCTATTGGTATGATGGCTCAGACCGAAGCCCCATTCTGGCGCACCACCATCAGCACCACAGGACTCTACGGAGCCTGCGATGAGGAAGGCAACAGCCAGATTCCAAACGTGTTCCAACGAATGGGATTCTGGGGCAGTAATGCCGTATCGTTTGTACAATACGACGACCGTTACTACATCATCGACAGGCGGGGAGACATGGTCGGCGGCGAGAGCTGGGAACTGGAGCCCGTCATCTTCAGCCGTTACGCGTTGGTAGGAAACGCCGATGCGCGCTATCTGATTGACCTGCATGGTAACAAGCTGACGATTGAGTCGAAGGAACTGATGATGCCGAAAGGATGGAACTGGCTCGAGGACAATCTGCTGATCATGCTGAAAGAGGGCGACGGAATATTTAATCTGGAAGGCATCGACGGCCAGCCACTGCTCACCGGATGCTCGACCATTGAGCCGATGAAGCAGCTGGCGCTGGTGAGATACGTGAAAAACGGCACCATGGGAGCCATCAACATGGCGGGTGCGGACATTATTCCGTGCCGTTACACACGCCTTGAGGAGGTCAGGCTGGGCGACTGGGGCAAGGACCTCGAACTGATGAAGAAATCGAAGGTTGCCAAGATATACAACCTGAAGGAACTGACCAACATGATTCTAGTGTTCGCCTACAATGACAAAGGCGAGGTGGACGTCTACGACATGGCGGGCAAGATGATTGGAACGACATTCGAGGATGAAGGAACCGAGCGCGTGTTGCGCAAGCTTGTCGACAAACCGCTCATGACCTACCTGCAAGTGAAGGACGTCAACATGGGTGCCGCACGCAGTCTGGTTGAGTTGCCACGCAGGAATTTCGAACAGCGCCAACACGACTTTATCAACGGTCTGCCTGGTGAGACAGCAGGAGGAATGTCGTTGCTGGACCTCTCGAAGGAGAAAGTGATGCAGATCAACTCGCTGCGGAGAAACGACCTGATGGCTTCCAATCGTGAGCTGCAGGCCAAGAGAGAGCAGATTGACAGCGATTTCATGCTGAACAAGAAACCGCGTGCTGCTGCCAAGCGCGACGACGAGTTGAAAGAGTTGGGAGTGGAATTGCCTGAGGAAGGCGTTCTTCCCGATAAATTCGAGCTTTACTATGCTTCTCCCGACCGCGACCGCGCCATCCTGATTACCGGAGGAAAGACCGACAGCTATATTTTCTCGTCGTCGTCGAAAGGCGGAGACGTAGTAACCGTCACCATAGGCATGCCAAAGGAAGACGAGGAAGGATGGGTATTCGCCGATGATGGCTCGAAACGCAGTGTGGTCGTTGCCAAGGACTGGAGCATGGTAGGACTGCGCCAAGGCCGTTCGACACTCTATTTCTCACTTCCTGTCACGGAACACGACTACGAGATCATCAAAGCCACTGAGACGAAGAGATAGTTTTCGGGTATAGAGTCCCGTGGTTCATAGTTATCCTTTTTGATGCCGGCAAGGCAAATAACTATGAGCGTTGGCTCTATCACCACGACGATAAATGATGATTACCGAAGCATCAAGCCTATGCGCCGTATACATTTCAATCACAAAGAGGAAATTTGGAACTCGTCGAGTCATGGCGGGGGAATCGCCTTGGGCGTGGTTTTCGGCATTATCTTCCTGATTTGGTGTTTCCGCTCAGGCGACGGATGGGCCACGGCAGGAGTCATCCTTTATTTGTTCGGCATGATTATGTCGTATCTGGCCTCAACCATCTATCACGCCGTCAAGGCGCGAAGCGTATGGAAAGAAAGGCTGCGCAAGTGGGATCATGCCGCCATCTACTGGCATATTGCCGGCTCTTACTCGCCCATCACACTGATAGCCCTCCGCGAACAAGGCTATTGGGGATGGAGTCTTTTCCTGTTCATCTGGGCTGCAGCCATCGCCGGAACCATCACCAGCTTCATCAAACTGAAAGAGCACTCGAACCTGGAGACGATTTGTTTCTGCCTGATGGGGCTCTCCGTACTTGTCGCCTTCAAGCCGCTCATCGACAGTGTGAGCACAGCCGCCGTGATTTGGATTATTGCCGAGGGAGTATGTTACATTACGGGAGCCGTGTTTTACAGCATCAATAAAAAACGGTTCATGCATACCGTCTTCCATTTCTTCGTGCTGGCAGGCAGCGTCTGCCATATCATCGCCGTCTGGGATGTGCTCATCGCTTATCTAACGTGAGTTCGACAAATTCACGTTAACCTCAAACCGGCAGCTCTGCTCCCCTCGTTCGTCACTAAACCTTGCTATCGCCTGACGGATAATGGCTTATGCTTGGTGACACTTGTCTTTCTGCCGTCACGATGCCTTCACCCGTATTTTTGTAATCGATGCCCGATTACCCTCTAACTAGTTAATCAATTAAGGTCTAATCAGGCATTAATTAGCGTGTAACTAGGCATCAATTAGAGCATAATCAGGCATTAATTAGAGCATAATCAGGCATTAATTGCAAATTCCAAAAGTTGCACACAGAAAAGGAGCGGAACTGCAACCCCTTGAACTCCTTGAAAGGACTTTTCTGTAAATCAAGGGACAGTTTTTTTTGATTCTTCCGTTTTCACCGGTGAATCAGCGGAACCGTCCCTCATCATCTCATTTCTTTATCAGCTTTTTAAAATCAGTCAACTCAAAGGTATCATTAGGTGAGTGACTATGGTTGAACGCTGCAATAGCCTCATTAAGCTGATTGATGTTTAAAACTACTTCATGGTAAATATCCTCGCTGACACCTATTTTCTTAGCGTCTTCTTCAGAGATAGAGAGTGTATAAATTGAGTCTGTCAGATTCAAATCTATATACTCAGCTATCTTGTAAGCCTGAATCAGCCGTAGTTTTTCTTCAATATCCATTTTAGAGAGGATTGAGGAATCAGCCTTATTGAGAATCTCAAGATCCTCGTTAGCAACTTCTTGCCGATTTGCGGTGCTATTGTTTTGGCAAGAAAATACTATCATTGATGATAACACAAAAACTAATAAAACGATTCTTTTCTTCATGATTAAATAATTATAAGTTACACATTTATCATTCATGGAACACCAAGATATGTTTATAGTGAATCAGGTAATAATTCCACGCTTCACCGTTGTTTCAATCTCATTTCGTATACAAAGTTATTCTTTATTTTTTGCTACACAAAAAAATTGAAGAATAAAGTGAAAGGAGAATTGTCACCTAATTATTTAACAGTTCTTTATCCACTATATTAAGATAGTCTAAGTAGTCGGTTGTTAACAGCATGTAGGCTTGTTCGCTGTCCACAATTCCATTAGTATTTGCTTTATCTGATACCACTAACATGCTGTTTTCTGAGTCGCTACTACATCCAACCAATAAATTAGCACTGAAAAATGCAAGGAAAAGAGTGAACATACGATTAAAAATGCACATACTTTTGACAACTCCCCATTTTGTTTTTTGATAATTCTTTCATCTTAAATCTGTTTTTATGTTTATATTTTCTGATATTAAAATTTAGATTCATAAGCGTACCCTCCTCTGCCCTGAGAGATGCAGAGTGAGGTACGACAAATAGCAAGTTTATAAAGATTTCTTTACGAACCAATGAGGGGCAGCTGGCTTGATAATCCTCAGCAACTTAACATCTAAGACCAGCGTACTATAGGCAGGTACACCCCATTCTGGCACATTGCGCAAACCAAAACCAAGCTGATAAGGAATGTATACCAGCCATCGGTCGCCCACATGCATGTGTTGCAGTGCCGTTGCGAGACCATCAACAACAAGGGGATAAGCGTCGGCTCTTGCACTAACGGATGTTAAGGATATCCATCCTCTCACATCTCCTTTGACTTGCATATATAATGGAGTGCCGACCTCTTGCTCTTCCTTTTCTCCAAAATAGGTGTTCAGAAACACATATCCATTTGAATGATACGCTGTTGGCATCAAAGAGCCTTTTACGTGCAAACAGACTGAATCCGTATATAACGGGCTCTCGGTTCTTCCGCTTTCATTCATCACTTTCACCACAATATGATCTTCCGGTAGCGAAGAACTGTCGAGCGACCATTTCAAGAATGTTTTCCATTGCCCGTCAGCAACACTCTGTTCCGTAGTCGCTTTCTCATAAATGGCATGGAAGTATTCCTCGTTTTTCTCTTTCCAGTTAGCGTACTCGCTCTGATCTTCTTCTGATTCAGAACATGAAATGAAACACATCGCCACAAACAGTCCTAGCAGAGTTACTTTTTTCTTCATCATTTTTATTTTAATTAGGTTATGAAAATGAAGTAAACGGCTTTGCAAAATGCGATTTACTTAAGCCGTTTACAAGTTTAAATCATAAATGTACCCCCACCCTGCTCCAAGAGAGACAGAGTGAGAGCACAACAAATAGCAGGCTTAAAAAGTTTGCATCTAAACCTATTTGATTACTTAGAACATGTATCCCACGCCAAATGAGAACGTCGACTCATGGCCGTTCATGTTCAGAAGGCTCTTACGGAGTGAGTACTTATAGTCGATCATACCCACCCATTTGTTGTGAACGAAAGAAACGCCTCCCTGCAAACCATAAGTGAAATGCTTACCGAAGTCCTGGTGCCACCAGCCCAGCGAAGGATAGCTCTGGGTCTCACCCATACGAACCTTATAGACTCTGTCGCGGCCGAACGCAGCATACTGCAGGTATGGGCCGGCATTCAGGCGCAAAGAGTTGGCACCGCCTAAGTCAAATTTGTAAGAGGCTAACACTGGAAGCGTAAGCGACCACTGACTGAAAAACTCGTTGGGTGTTACGCTCTTCTTCGTCTCATTCTCCATATACGACGCTACCAAACGAGGCTGCAAAAACAAATTGCCTGTCAGCTTCCTGTCGTACATCACACCTATTGAGCCACCTACACGCGTGCCGACACCATCGGCCGTTGAACCCGACAGGTTTGCCTGTCCGAACACCCCCCACTGACTCTGTGCATAACTAGTAACGCTGCAGAGCAAGAATAACGCTACGAATAAAAAATTCTTTTTTCTCATCTTTTAAAATTTAAATTTAATAAATATGTAGTAAGCGGCTTTGCAAAATGCGATTTACTTAAGCCGCTGCAAATGTATCTCTTTTTCACGGATAACCGTAAAGGAAAAAATTAAATATTCCTCCATTACTAATCATTAACTTAACGTCAGTTAGAATTAACTTAATATCATAAAAAAAGGCCCGGAATCAGCGTTTACAATCAATGTTTTTGAGTTCTTATTTCAAATCTCAAATCTTTCACAGGATATCCACTTACCTTATCCATGAAGTCGTCGATGAACTCGGTTTTGTCAACAGAATCCCACAATTCCAATGCATCAACCTCATCGCCATCAAAGTCCAAGTCTATTTCCAGTCTATAGAATAACTCTCCTTTTTTGCACATTTGTGGTTTTTTGGAATACAATATGATTGAACGCAGGTATGATTTCTTGTTTGAATCAACCCATGAAGGAGTATTATAGATAGCTACATGATGAATCTCCATCTGATGACTTAGCATGTAAGAGTAGATGTCAGCAACTACAGAGCTGTCGGTAAATACAGTCTTATGATCTTCTATCCATTTCACTACTTCCGGGTTCCAACCCAGACGATCTTCTATCGGCATCCTGCTTTGTGAAAAGCACATGCTAAATGGCATGAAAATGGCCACAAACAGCAATAATGATATTGTTTTCTTCATTTTAAAGATATTATTAGTTTTTTGTTTACTCATCTTTTTTGTAAATTGTAAATGTTTTAAATAATGTAGTGAACCACTTTGCTAAAGCGACTCATCTAAGCGGCTGCAAAAGTAATAGTTTGCACCAACAAGACAAAGAAATATGAACTTTTAGAATTAACCAAATAATTAACCTATTGATAACCTATTGTCTACCAATACATTAACAACAATTCACCGAACTGGTAGCTTTAGCAGATATTCATCACCAACTCGTCGAAAACGGCTGCTTTTCCTTCTAAATGGAAGATGTCGCGAAGCATTTTCACCCGGATTTTCGTGATGTATGAAGCTGAAACGCCAATCATACGGCTTATCACTTTTGTCTCTACATGAAGGCGCAACAAAATACAGGTCTGATACTCCCGCTGATTGAGCAAATGACGGTTCTTTTGAAGAAAATCTCTGAAACCTGGAAGCTCTTTATCAATCAAGGACTCAAGTTGCCGCCACTCTTCGTCGGAAAGAGATGTGCCCTGCACAGCATGGCGCATGAGCATTTGGTGAGAGGGGTGATCGAACAACTGCTTGTCAACAACAGGAGCTGTGGTCTGCCTGATTCCCTGAAAAGCAGACAGTTCGTTTCTTAGCCTCTCCAACTCATTCTCTTTCTTTTCTATGAGATACTCGTTATCGGCCTTACTCTTACTAAGATAGTCAATTTCAGACAACAAATCAGATTGTTTACTTAGCATTGCCAAATAGTGCTTGCGGACATCTCGCCTTCTCTTGAGTAGCTGATAGACATAAAGGGAAAAGATCAACAAAACAAGTATCAAGACTAACAATAAGACCCAAAAACGAAGGTTTGCCAACTGAGCCTTACGTTCTTCCTCTTGGGCTTTCTGCTGATTGCGCCGATAATCGTACATAGCTTCCGTTTGCTTCACCTTTTCTGTGGTCAACTGAGCAAAGGCAGAGTCGTTCAACTCGTAGCTAAGCAGCGCATACTTGGCAGTAGAATCAGGCTGATGCCTCTTATTAAACATCAGCGACAACCCTCTCGTACCTGCCACCTGATTATTCATGTCATGGCCTTCACGCAGTTCCTTTCGGAAATAATATTCTGCCGAATCAAGTTTATTGACGGCCAAATAGAACATACCTTTGTCATAATAATACACCTCACGACCTTTCTCAATATTACCTTCTGCATCGAAAAAGCCAGATTGGGTCTCATAAATATGCATATTGTTACGAGCTTCTGCCACTTTTCCCTCACTTGCTAATACATGTATTGAGTTTCCTAAATAGCCTGCTGCAACTTTATGAGCTCCATAGGATGTTAAAGCGTGATATGCGCTGTCCTGAATGATTAAAACTGAATCCAACTTGTTCTTCTTCCAATAATTAAATATTTTGGAACTATAAAGCATCAATGCTCCTAATGTGTCTCCAGCCATCAACGCATACTTTATCGACAAATCTGCTGCCTCTAATTCCTCATCTAAAAGGAACTGGAAATCGAATAGTGTTGCCATCTGCCCATATATTCTGCTCAACTGTCTGTAGTCGCAATCTTTACTTGTGGTATCAGCTTTCTCTGTTGCTAACTTGAAATGCTCCAAGGCTGCGGGGGCCTCGCCCATATCCGCATAGGCTCTTGCCAGCAGATAATAAGCAAGCGTCTGCTCGTTGGGAGTGCCCTTGCGGTCGAAATAAGCCACGAGGTGCTTTGCCTCATCGGCGGAGCGGAAGACGGTGTCGAGTTTGTTTTCTGCACAGAGGCGATACAGACGACATTGCATCTGCAACTTCGTAGATAGCTCATCACGATGGCGCAACACACTATCGACGAGTGAAAGGGCTGAGTCGGGCCTGGTTTCCATTATAGTCTGTGCCTGCTGAAGAGCGTCAAGATATGCTTTGCGGTCGGAACAACCGACCATAACCCACATCGAAAGAACGATGAGGAGAGATAATTTGAAATAGGTGTAAGATTTATTTTGTTTCATTTCGGTTTAAGTAAAATTTGAGAATCAAGCGACAGGTCTGATTCTTCATTCAAATAGCCGTTCTTTATTGAGCGCTAGTATGTCGAGAGGGTTGGCTATTCCCCTCTTGCTGAACGGTATCACCATCGTTCGAATACTGCTATTTAACATAGGCAATACTTATTCAGGAAAACAAACAGGTCTGCCATAGTATTATGTACGGTTTTCCGTAACACAGGGCAAAGATATACTTTTATTCTTATATTTCCAAATTTACCAGAAGAAAAAAAGGAACTAATGGTAGAGAGCCTTCCTGCAGTCGCAGAGAGCATTCCGGTTGAGCTGGAGAGGCCTTCTGTCATGTTGTAGTAATGTGCTGGGTTGCCACGCATTTCACACGCCACAGGGCTTTGAAGGTTTGCCTGATTGGCCACTTCCGATAGCGGGAATCGTGACAAATAGCCTCAACGCGAATAGGACAATTGGCACTTACAACCCCTCATTTTCGGCCACCAGATGTGCATCTTTCCGCACAATTCCTTCCAAATAAGACCAGAATATTGAATTTTTGCGCAGCTCTATAGTGCGTCAAATAGAGGGAAAAACACCAAAACAAAGGTTTTTTGCATGTGTTTTGAGGCCAAGAGAGCAGGTTTTTTGATGCATTTTGTGCCTTTTCAGAGGTTTTTTAGCTTGTAGAAACGGAAGTCTTGATGCTGTATCTCATTGATATACAGCCTTTTATACGAATTCAACATACTGTCTATTCTAGTTTTCCAATTATTCCAATTTATTTTTTTTTTGAGTCCAGTTTTTCTCTCTTTATATATATAACTACTTATATATCAATTATTTATATAATATTAGAAAGGGAATTAGTACCTCGTTTTTTTAATTGGAAAACTGGAAAACTGGAAAATCCCAGCCAGCGAACACTCACACTTCCTTTACGAGGCCATCGAGCGCCAGACTAAGTTAGTAGCTCACCCAGATGGTCGTAAAAGTCAGGAGCCCGACAACTGACAAATTTCCTTTTGCAAAGAAACAAATTAACTGAGACGCTAAGACTGAGATACTATAGCCAGCAAACACTCACACTTGGTAAATCTTTTAATTTAGCACCATATAGTAACAATCCTTGCTAATCACCATTTTTTTTGACAGTTAGATTTCGTAGAACTCACGTTGTTTAAACATCTTCTAATTCTTTGGCCAGATACTTGGGCGTGTATCCGAGCGGGCTTTTAGCAACTTCTTCGGGAGTACCTGTAGACAAAATGCTTCCTCCTCCGCGTCCACCCTCTGGCCCCATGTCAATAATGTAGTCAGCCAGGCGTATGACATCGAGGTTGTGCTCTATAATGACTACGGTATTACCCCGATTGACAAGTCTCTGCAGGACATTCATAAGGATGCGTATATCCTCGAAATGAAGTCCTGTGGTAGGCTCGTCGAGAATGTAGAGCGTTTTTCCTGTGTCGCGTTTGCTGAGCTCCGTGGCAAGTTTCACACGCTGGCTTTCACCGCCTGAGAGGGTGGTGGATGGCTGTCCGAGTTTGATGTATCCGAGTCCGACATCCTGGATGGTCTTGATTTTCTGCAGGATGTTAGGTACATTCTCGAAGAACTCGACAGCCTGATTAATTGTCATGTCGAGCACGTCAGCAATAGATTTGCCTTTATAGCGCACTTCGAGTGTCTCGCGGTTGTAGCGTTTACCGTGGCACACCTCGCAAAGCACCATCACATCAGGCAGGAAGTTCATCTCGATGGTCTTGTAGCCATTGCCGCCACATGTCTCGCATCGTCCCCCTTTGACGTTGAACGAGAAGCGCCCAGGCTTGTATCCACGGATTTTGGCCTCGGGCAGGTTAACGAAGAGCGAGCGGATGTCGCTGAACACACCCGTATAGGTGGCGGGATTGCTGCGCGGAGTGCGCCCGATGGGCGTCTGGTCGACATCAACAACCTTGTCGATAAATTCTATTCCCTCTATGCTGTCATAAGGCATGGGGCGCTTCAGAGAGCGGTAGAAATGGCGGCTGAGGATGGGCTGAAGTGTCTCGTTAATTAGTGTGGACTTACCGCTTCCGCTGACTCCGGTGACGACGATGAGGGTGCCGAGGGGGAAACTCACGTCGATGTGTTTAAGATTATTGCCACTGGCGCCACGGATGGTGAGCAGGTGCCCATTACCCTTGCGGCGGGCTATAGGACCTCCCTCGGTCTCAACTCTTAGATCACCCTTGAGATAGCGTGCGGTAATGGTATCAGTCTTGAGCATTTCTGCGGGTGTTCCCTGGAAGACAACCTCTCCTCCCTTGCGTCCAGCCCGGGGACCAATGTCGATGATATAGTCGGCATTGAGCATCATCTCCTTGTCGTGCTCGACTACGATTACCGTGTTACCCAGGTCGCGCAGTTCTTTTAACGAGTTGATAAGCCGGTTGTTGTCACGTTGATGCAATCCGATGCTGGGCTCGTCGAGGATGTATAGCACATTGACAAGTTGAGAGCCTATTTGGGTGGCCAGGCGTATTCGCTGGCTCTCTCCTCCGGAAAGAGTAGCTGATTGGCGGTTGAGCGAGAGGTAGTCGAGTCCTACTTCAAGGAGGAAATCAACGCGTGTGCGTATCTCTTTGAGTATTTCGGTAGCTATCTTCCTCTCCTTGCTTTCTAAATGTGACTCAGCCTCATCGAGCCACTGGCGTAGGTCGCGAAGGTCGAGGTTGCCTACCTCAGCAATATTCTTGTCCCAAATGCGGTATGAGAGCGCTTCGCGGTTTAGTCGTTGGCCGTGACATTCAGGGCACTCGCAGACGGCCAGGAATTGGTCTGCCCATTTTTGTCCACTTGCGGAATCGTCATTGTCCATGACGTTACGAAGGTATTTTATCACGCCGTCGAAGGTAACAAAGTAGTCGCTGGTAGTATGGATAAGCTCTTTGGCAATTTTGATATTGCCCAGGCTACCGTATAGAATCTCGTTGAGAGCCTCGTCGGGAATGTCTTCAACAGGTGTCTTAAGCGTGCACTCGTACTTCTGAAGGATAGCGTCGATTTGCCAGAAGATCATCTGGTTCTTGTATTTCCCTAATGGGGTTATTGCTCCATCGTGTATACACTCCTTGCGGTTTGGGATGACCTTGCCAAGGTCTATTTCGTTAATGTAGCCGAGACCCTTACAATGCGGACAGGCCCCTTCAGGAGAGTTGAACGAGAAGTTGTTAGGAGCTGGTTCGCTGTAAGATATACCCGTAGTAGGACACATGAGACGCTTGGAGAAATTCTTGATGGCACCAGAGGTGTGGTCAAGTATCATGAGCACTCCGTCACCCTGTCGCATAGCCGTCTCGACGCTCCTCCGCAGTCGCTCAGCCATGTTTCCTTCCTGTGGCATAGGCTGTGGAAGAGCGAGTTTGTCGATGACCACCTCGATGTTGTGGTTCTTGTATCGGTCCACTTTCATTCCGCGTGTCATCTCGACAATCTCACCATCTATGCGTACGTATAGGTAGCCCTTCCGGCGCATGCTTTCAAATAGCTCGCGATAATGACCTTTGCGGGCACGTACTAGCGGGGCTAAAATATAGATGCGCTTACCCGCATACTCGTTGAAAATCATGTCGAGTACTTTCTCCTCAGTATATTTCACCATACGCTCGCCTGTGGCATAGCTATATGCAGTACCAGCACGGGCATAGAGCAGGCGCAGATAATCGTAAATCTCGGTTGTCGTTCCGACGGTTGAGCGTGGGTTCTTGTTTGTGGTTTTCTGCTCGATGCTGATGACTGGACTCAGACCCGTAATCTTGTCGACATCAGGGCGTTCCATGCCGCCAAGAAAGTTGCGGGCGTAGGCGGAGAAGGTCTCAATATAACGCCGCTGCCCCTCGGCAAAGATAGTATCAAATGCCAACGATGATTTGCCCGAACCGGAAAGGCCCGTAATTACGGTAAGCGAATTGCGCGGTATCTCTACATCAACATTCTTCAGGTTGTTGACTCGTGCTCCCCAGACATTTATCTTTTCGTCTTCTCGTTGCATTACTCAGTAGAATAGTTTTTCTTTATACGCGGTAAGATATGTGTTTCTGATTACTTAATTGGGACCTGTCTTATCAGTATAACCCCTTAGCAGGTTTATGTCTTTACGGATGTTATAGTGAATGCCATCGGCGCCCTTGGCCTTCACCACTACGAAATAGACACCTTGCTTTACGTCGTGGCCGTGATAGGTGCCGTCCCAGCCGCCGGCAGGGTCGGTCCATTCGTATAATTTCTGTCCCCAACGGTTGAGGATGGTGGCGTGGAACTCGACAAGACTCTGCCATTCCTTGGCACGATAAATGTCGTTGATGCCGTCACCATTAGGCGAGAAGGCATTGGGCATTTCCAACTGACTTTGGCTGACGGTACAGGTGAGTGGCTGGCCTTCTGTTTCCCAATACTCTTTTGTGTATGCGACCGTATCGTTGCCATTGATGAAGGTAGCATAGCAAACAATATAGTGCCCTCCAGCCTGGGTGAATGTGTATTCGGTGTCTTGCTCGTAGCGTGTCAGATAGGGAGCGTCTTCCATAGAATTCAGATAAAAGCGCCACTCGTAAGTCGCCCTATAGCTGCCCACATTCTCGGGGTTTGCGCGAAACACGGCCCTCAGCGGGGCAGAGCCAGACATGGCAGGATTCTCCTCCTCGCCATCACTCGTGAAATAAGTTGCCGTAGGCGAGATGTAGGGAGTCTCGTCAACTATTGCTCTGATGGCTGTTGAAAGCAACAGGATCGTTATGATTGTCTTGATGTTCATGAGTTCATGATCGGTTTATCTTGCAAAGATACAATTTTATTTTCTTTTAATCCATAGTTTCCGCGGTTTTTTCCAGCATACGCCTGTGTTTATTTGAAAACTTAAAGATTCGCGACTGTTAATCACGCGGAAAACCAAATGGATTGGAAGTGAATGTCAAAAAAAACACTACAATTCTGTTACATAACAAATATTTTCATTATCTTTGCAACAGAATTAAACAATAATGATGACAATGAAAATCATAAAATATTCTTTTGTGCTGGCTCTGCTCGCCTTTTCGATGCAAATCGCAGCTCAGACAACAAAATGGCGTGAGATGCATAAAGTGAAGAAAAAAGAGACCATTTTCGGAATAGCAAGAGATTACGGATTGACCATCGACCAACTGATCAAAGCAAATCCCGAGATGACGAAACCTGGTTATGAGCTGAAGAAGGGCGACTTCATCTTTATTCCTTATGCTGATGAAGAGCAAAGGAAGGCAGCACAAGCAGCCCAGGCTGCAAAGACTGTTCAGGAAACTACAGCCAAAACAGCCACTAAGACAGCCTCCAAGACAACTTCACAAACGGGCAAAACTCAGACCACTACTCTGAACCGTACGTCAGCTCAGGACGATGTGCGCAAAAGGGCCATACGGGTAGGCATCATGTTGCCCCTACACGATGTTGACGGTGATGGTAGGCGCATGATAGAGTATTATCGTGGTGTACTACTGGCTTGCGACAGCATTAAAAAGCATGGCGTATCAGTTGACGTACATGCGTGGAATGTACCTATTGATGCGGACATCCGCCAAACGCTGCTTGAGAAAGAAGCTAGTCAATGCGATGTTATCTTCGGTCCTCTCTACACCAAACAAATGAAGGCCCTGAGCGATTTCGTTCGCAATAATAACATCAAGCTCGTTGTTCCGTTCTCCATCTATGGCATTGATGTGACGATGAATCCGAACATCTATCAGATCTATCAGACTCCGACAACCATCAACGAAGCAACCATCAAGTGCTATCTGGAGCGTTTTGCCAAGCACAACACAGTAATCGTCGACTGTAACGACTCAACTAGTCAGAAGGGCGTGTTCACCATGAACCTGCGCAAGCAGATGGAGGCGAAGGGAATGAAGTTCAGCATCACCAATCTGAAGTCAAGTGACGAGGCTTTCTCAAGAGCTTTCAGTCGTACATTGCCTAACGTGGTCGTGTTGAATACAGGACGCTCACCCGAGCTGAATACGGCTTTCGCCCGGCTGAACAAAATGACGGCTGCCACGCCTGGCATCGTTATCTCAATGTTCGGATACAATGAATGGCTGATGTACACCAAACCCTATCAGGAGTTATTCCATAAGTATGATACATACGTGCCCAGTATCTATTATTACGACCCACAGTCGAGTAAGACTTGGCGCCTTGAGAAGAAATATCGCCAGATGTTCGGAACGGACATGATGTATGCGCTGCCGCGATTTGCGCTGACAGGTTTCGATCAGGCTTATTTCTTCTTGAAGGGTTTACACGACAAGGGTAAGGCTTTCAATGCTACTCGCGAGGAGTCTGACTATCAGCCCGTTCAGACGCCGTTTAATTTTAAGCGGTCAGGAAAGGGTGGCGGCATGCAGAACTACGAGTTCATGCTTGTGCACTACACTTTCAACAAGGGCGTGGAGAAGTTAGAGATAAAATAACAGAAGACTTTTTTCTGAGGACTGATAATGAAACGCCGTGCTCTTCTACTCTTGCTGATGGTGATGTCGCTTATGCCTGCCTGTGCCCAAATAGGCAACTACAGACAGGATTTGGCCATTGGCTTCAACGGTGGCTATGCGCTGACGAATTTCCGCTTTACGCCCAAGGTAAACCAGGGGCTACACGGAGGTATGACCGGAGGACTGACCGTCAGATATACCTGTGAGAAGTATTTTAATACCATCTGTGCCATTCTCGGTGAGGTAAACTTTGCCCAAATGGGATGGAAAGAGAGTATACTCGATTATGATGATAATCCTGTCATCAATGCTGTCACAGGATTGACAGAGCAATATAGTCGCACCATTAACTACATACAGGTGCCCGTGTTTGCCCATTTGGGCTGGGGTAGGGAGGTGCGTGGTTTTCAGTTCTTCTTTCAGGCTGGTCCGCAGTTTGGATATTTCTTGAGCGAGAAGACCAACATGAATTTCGAACTGACCGAGCGAAATACTGCCGATCGTGTGAATCAAGTCATCGAGCAGGACACAATGGCTGTCGAGAACAAGCTCGACTATGGTATTGCGGCTGGAGCAGGTATTGAGTTCTCGCATCCCAAGGCTGGTCACTTCCTGCTCGAAGGTCGCTACTATTATGGGCTGGGCAATATCTACGGTGACACGAAGAAAGATTTCTTTGCCTCATCCAACATGGGGAGCATTGTGGTGAAACTCACATGGCTGATGGATGTGAAGCGCTCGAAGAACGTGAAACGAAAATAATCAATTATATTAATAACCAAAAGCAAATTAATACTATGTTTGAAGGACAACCGAAAGGTTTATTCGCGCTGGCACTGGCCAATACCGGTGAGCGCTTTGGCTATTACACCATGATAGCCGTGTTTGCATTGTTTTTACGTGCCAACTTCGGACTCGATCCGGGCACGGCAGGAGTTATCTACAGCACCTTCCTTGGGCTGGTTTATTTCATGCCGCTCTTCGGTGGTATGTTGGCTGATAAATTCGGCTTCGGCCGCATGGTCACGCTCGGCATCCTGGTCATGTTTGCCGGATATCTGTTGCTGTCTGTGCCCCTCGGAGGCGCTACCGTTGCCCTCATCGTCATGCTGGCAGCATTGCTGTTCATCAGCTTTGGTACCGGTTTGTTCAAGGGCAATTTGCAGGTGATGGTTGGTAATCTATACGACGACCCCAAGTACACCGACAAGCGTGACTCAGGCTTCTCCATCTTCTATATGGCCATCAACATCGGTGCGCTCTTCGCTCCGACGGCAGCCGTAAAGATTAAGGAGTGGGCAGAGAGCAGTCTCGGCTTCAGTGGTAACGACGCTTACCATTTTTCATTTGCCGTAGCTTGCCTCTCACTGGTAGTCTCCATAGCCATTTACTATCTGTTCCGCTCTACATTCAAGCATGTAGAAGGCGGTGAGCGTAAGAAGGATGCTGCCCTTCAGCCAGAGGAAGAGCTGTCGCCAGCTGACACAAAGGCGCGCATCGTGGCTCTTTGCCTCGTGTTCGCCGTGGTAATCTTCTTCTGGATGGCATTCCACCAGAATGGTTTGTCGCTGACCTATTTCGCTAACGAGTTTACTCAGAAGAGTAGTGAGGGCGTACAGAGCATGGCCTTCGACGTCATCAACCTCTTTCTGATAATCATTATCGTTTATGCCGGTTTCTCACTCTTCCAGAGCAAGACCTCAAAGGCTAAAGGCATTTCAGGAGTTGTGATTTTGGTTGCCTTGGCTCTTCTCTATTGGAAATATACGTGTATTAACGGCAGTATCGACCTTAGCGCTCCTATTTTCCAGCAGTTTAATCCGTTCTATGTGGTGGCACTCACACCTGTAAGCATGGCTATTTTCGGAAGTTTGGCTGCAAAAGGAAAAGAGCCTTCTGCACCACGTAAGATTGCCTATGGTATGCTCGTGGCAGCCGTTGCCTTCCTTATGATGATTATTGCGTCGCAAGGACTGCTAACTCCTAACGAGCAGAAGGCTTTGGCAGATGGTGGTCAGGTCGGTCCGTTGGCATCTGCCAACTGGCTCATCGGAACCTATCTTGTGCTTACCTTCGCCGAGTTGCTACTGTCGCCTATGGGAATCTCCTTCGTATCGAAGGTGGCACCTCCGAAGTATAAAGGAATGATGATGGGTGGCTGGTTCGTTGCTACTGCAATTGGCAACTTCCTTGTAGCTGTTGGTGGTCTGCTTTGGGGCGACTTCCCGTTGTGGGTTGTATGGGCCGTCTTCCTTGTGCTCTGCATCCTCTCGGCACTCTTCATGTTCGTTATGATGAAGCGCTTAGAGAAAGTAGCCAAATAAACGATATTTCATTTATTATTAGAATCGGGAGCATCTCGCTCCCGATTCTATTGTTTATGATAGTTTCTATACAATTCTGATGTTGAGATTCAACACGCTTATACCATAACATCCTCACAGCCCATTGGATAATAACCTACGCACCATCGTTCGCCTCCTTGAGGGAATCGTTTCTGGATAGCGTCATTAGCCTCATAGAAGGCTACTTTAGCATCACAGAGGGCAACTTTAGCCCCACAGAGGGCATCTCTACCTTCCTAAAGAGCTTCAATATTTGATTCGCTAACGATTGCAGTTTTCGTATTCTTCACTAATAATAATGATGGACTTTGAATTCTAAGAACCACATTCCTCATCATATATGCGGTCGAAGATAGCTCTCAACTTAGTTGGCTCATTGATGAGTTGCTGGATAGCCTTGCGGTGATGCTCGTTCGGTGAGCCAGGAATCCATAGCTTGATGTAACCGTGCTCGGAATATTTGTTTTGCATGTGTTCCATGAACCTCTCCCAATGCTCATCTCGTGTCTTCTCAGGATAATGGCCGATGCCATATTCAACAGTACGTCGGAAAACAATTTCTGGCTCCATATCGCGGTCGGCCTCGGCAACAATCTTTCCATAAATACTGCGCGGAGCATGGCTGGAGGAAGCCCGATGGTCCTCGACGGCTTCTTTCATGATCTTCATCTGCTCAAGTGTGAACCATCGTTTTAGACGTGCGTCAGCCATGAGAATTTTACCGCTGGTGAGGTGGTGAATGGCTCTTGGTCCACTAAGTCCTAAATCGTGATATGCAGCAATGGCATAGGCCATGTTCATGTCGGCACCTACGGTTTTGGCTAGTTGTAGGGAACGGCTGATAACACGGTTGGCGTGCACAAGATTATGAGCCTTGTCGAAATGATTGTACTTGGGAAGGATTTGGGTTTCGATGAACTCCATTAAATCGAGGCTTACACGATGATCAGTCATGGTTGGGGATGTTTAGGAGTTTTATTTTTGCAAATTTAGCAAATATATTGTATTTTTGCAAGCAAAAAGAGATAAAATGGAAGAAATACGTGTTAATTCAAGCAAGGCATGGATGCTGGCTGCAAGGCCAAAGACGCTGACGGGTGCCGCGGTACCCGTAATGATGGCTTTGTCGTTGGCGTGGGTAGACTGCCACGTAACAGGTATTGCATTCAAGTGGATTCCGGCTTTGTTGTGCCTTCTATTTGCTTTTCTGATGCAGATAGATGCCAATTTCATTAACGATTACTTTGATTTTATGAAGGGGACTGACGATGAGTCCCGTCTTGGTCCGCGCCGTGCTTGCGCTCAAGGTTGGGTGACTACTAGTGCCATGCGGTGTGCAATGGTGGTGACGACGCTAGCAGCATGTGTTGTGGGGTTACCATTGATAATATACGGAGGCATTACAATGGTGTTGGTGGGATTGGTGTGTGTTGTTTTCTGCTTCCTATATACCACTCATCTTTCGTATCTTGGTTTAGGCGACGTGCTGGTACTTGTGTTCTTTGGGATTGTGCCTGTGAGTTGTACTTATTATTTGCAGACTAACACACTAACGAAGGAAGTTGTAGTATCGTCTATCGCTTGTGGATTAGTTATTGATACTCTCCTGATAGTGAATAACTATCGTGATCGGGATACCGATCGTGTGAAAGGCAAGCACACGCTAGTAATCATGATTGGCGACAAAGCAGCCGAGCAACTCTTTTTCATGCTTGGATTGCTGGCTATATTATTAGGCCTTTTGTTTTTCTTTACCGGCCGTTATCTGATATTCTTACTACCATTATTCTATCTAATGCTTCATGTACGTACATATCAAAAGATGAAGCGTATCAGACACGGTAAGGCGCTGAACCTAATTCTTGGCGAGAATGCCCGCAATATGTTCATCTACGGTATAGTGTTCTCTATAGGCGTGTTGCTTGATTATTATTTGTTCTAAAATCATGGCACCGGCCAGAGCCCGTATTAATTGAAGAAATTCCAACTGATGCCGAAACGGATGATATTCTCGTTGAGCGGATAATGAGGCGTAAAGAAATAGTTACGCTTACCCTTTCCGGCATTCACGTGGCTCATCATGATAAAGAAACGTGTGTGCTTAATGTCCATATTAGCATATACGTTTATAATGGGATAGTTGCCGATCTCTACTCGCTCAGCCTTGTCGTCTTGGACGGTAAACTGGCTTAGTGCAGGACTATAGTCGTGAGCATAATACTTGGTGAAATATCGGGCATCAGCGCCGAGGTCAACATTGAGAACGTTAGCCACATTAAAGCGCAGAAATAAGTTCGTATATATGTTTAGCGCAGGCACAGGAAGCACGTCTTTATTACTTGTCTTCTGCCATGTGACTACACTTTCCCAATTGAGCGGACCTAACTGGAAACGCTGGTCTAGCTGGGCCGTCAGCATAGTCATGTTGCCGTCATGCTGTCTGACGCTTACGGCATATGCCGAGCGGTTCGCATCGTTAACAGCCCATGTCTGGCCAAAATAAAGATAGTTCTTGATGTCGTCGAACGCGATTCTTAGCCTTGTGTTTGTTTTTCCAAAAGTAAACAATCCTTCTGCGTGTACACGAATCTCATTGCTCAGATCCTGATTATCCCACCATAGATGGCGAGAATGGTAATGGCGGAAGAAGAACGTAGGCTTGAGATCATGGAAATAACCTTTGGCAGCAAGCTGTACGGTGTCACCGAAAAGACGGAAGTTTAGGTCTGCAGTCCCTTCAATCTTCAGTTGGCCTGCATCCTCGCCCAACACCCAGGTCTCGAGAGTTGCATTGTAGTGTAACATAGAGCCTTGCGTCTTGCTCAGCTGACCGCCTACGCTCAGCGTATGCTCGTTAAAAGAGCTGAATCCTGGTAAACTGTCACCTTTAGCAGCCTCACTGGGAATCGTGAAATGCCTCAAGTCTGATGTGACAAATCCCTTGAGACCAGCCTTGGCCCATTTATTAAATCCTTCAAGCAGGGCGATGGCAAAGGTGTTCTTCAGACGGAAATGGCGGACTTTGTCGTAAATTGAGTCAGCCGCCAGCTTCTCTACAACGTTATATGTCTGATCGTAGAAGCCATCGGGGACATTATAAGCCTCAAAGATACGTCGGTAGTTGTCGAGTTTTGCCGTATGAATGAAGCTAGTGACGGGTATAAATTCGTTCTTTACCCATGCGGTGTCTTCCTTTTCTTTCTCCTCTGCCAATAGCTTGTCTGCCTCCTCTTTGCTTTCCACCTTGATTCTGCCACTATTGTCGAAAGTAGTTGAGCCTGTAACCATATTTCCTGCAATTACCGCATTATCGGGCCTGCCGCCAAAATCTTTTTGTTGCAACTGGCGCTGGTACTCTTCCTCATCCCAATCACGGCCTTCCTTTTTAGCTTGCCTCATCGCTTCCTCACGGGCCTTTTTGGCGGCTTGTTCTTTCTGAGAGGCCATAGCGAACTTCTTTGCCTTGATTTCCTCTTCAGTCATGGGTACTTTGCGGTTGAATCCTATGTTGTAGCGATGAGTCAGAAAAACGTGTTGGTTGTCGTTTCGATTCCAGTTTCTCTCAAGCATGGTGGGTATCTCGCTTGTACGGAAATTATCGCTGAACACTTCGGGGTGAGTGATGTAGTCATCGTTAGTGATTCCGCCGTTCTCAGTTACCTTCTGATGGTTGGTTGATAACAACAGGTGGGCTTCATAACGGTCACCGAGATAGGAGC
This sequence comes from Prevotella sp., assembly GCA_016291595.1. GTDB lineage: Bacteria > Bacteroidota > Bacteroidia > Bacteroidales > Bacteroidaceae > Prevotella. The sequence goes on along the minus strand of JAEEXN010000017.1, from coordinate 15,853 downwards.
CATACATCGTGTAGTTGAAGTGTGCGGTGCTCTGGTTCTGATAGTATCCACGTCCGTAGATATAGTCGAACTTAAATCCAAGGCCGATACGTTTTCCTGCATTTACACCAAAAAGAGCCTTAAAATGGTCTTCTCCATTGTTACGATCACCGCATGTGTTGTACACAACATTAGTAATAGGTGAGAGCGTATTAGTGAAATGGAACTTTCCGACAGGGGTGATGAAAAAGTCATATGGCTGGGTGAAAAGGAAGTGATCTTTTTCCTGACGGTCGATAAAGATACGATTCTCACGAGGAGCGCCCACATTGCCAGTGGAGTTAAATTCAGAGCGCAGACCAGTATTGAAGATGCTATTCATGAACATATAGTGCAATGTGTCAGCATCGGCTTTGATGCGGTCGCCAAAGCGCTCATCAACAGTCCAAACCTTCAGTCCTACAGGAATCTCTTTGTCTGTTTTTGTCGTATCTCGGTTCATCACCGTGCGATTGTCTTGTTGACCAGGCGCCAACATTCCTCCATCTGCCTCCAATTCTCTAATTTGGGCTCCAACGGACATAGTTATACCTGTTAGTATGACCAAAACGGTGAGGAATCTCTTCATTTCTTGTATCTGTAAACGCATTCAACCATTTTAAATACCATAGCTCCGAGGATGATAATCGTGCCTACCGTCGAGTTTCTCCATAGGTAGATGCATACACCGATGATTGCACCAATCATGAATATAAGGTTCAGTATATTACGGAGCTTCAGGTAGCGGTCGGGGCGCTCGTCCTGCTCTTCACCTCTTTTTCTTTTTTCAAGTGTCATGTGATTCTAATGCTTAGTCTTCCAACAACAAAGTGTTCTTGATTTCTTTGAAGATATAATCTTTACGGTCAATGGTCTTACGACGAAATTTTCCCGAGAGCTTTGCCAACTTGGTCTTGCTCTTGTTTAGTCCATACTTGTCGATAATCCATTCTTCTGCCTTATAATTCTGACCGCCGCCACGATTCTCCTCATAGACATAGGAGATACGACCTAACTTGACGTCAGCGTGGCCGTCCTTACATTCGGCTATAACGGTATAGTTGAATTCTGTACGGTCTAACGATAGGGTAGAGCTTCTGAACACTAACCATTCCTGAAAGCGCACGCCCAATATGTGTTTAACCTCATCAGCCAATGCCACACGGCTCTGTTCCATTTGTCCTTCACCATGAGTCATGTCTGTGAAAAGCTGGCCTAACTTGTTGTATATCCATTCTGCGCTCCTACCAGGAACATCAATAGAAAGATTCCATTCCACATGGCCATTTACCTCAGGAACAGCACCTTCAAGATATTTGGCATCTGGATTTGGAGTGGCCGACTCTTTTGTAGTCGGCATCAATGCCCTCTCGTTTTTCTTAGTTTCCCATTTATTGTAAGAGGCATCCGGCTTTTCGTCCATTCTTTTTGTTTTATCAACCTTTGCCTCTGTTTCTATGATTTTTGTTGCTTTTTCTTCATCTTTTGCAGCTTTTGAGGTTTCTTTTTTCTCGTTTTCAGCCTTTGCCTTCATCTCTGCCTTAGCTGCCTCTTCTGCGGCTCTAGCAGCTTCCTCGGCCTTTAAGGCAGCAATACGAGCCTCTTCAGCTTTTTTTGCAGCCTCCTCAGCAGCTTTTTTTGCCATTTCTGCTTTCTGTTTGGCATCATTAACGACAGTCTGTCCCTGCATGGTTAGTGGAAGACTCAACAATATAATTAGCGCAATTTTCTTCATCATGTACTTATTTGTTTGATAAATAAAGATTTTGCAAAAATAATAAATAATATGCGAATAGCATTAAATGTAAGTAATAATTAACGTTATTTCAACTCCAATTGCTCTTGCAAACGGATAATCTCGTCACGGTATTGGGCTGCTTGGATAAAGTCAAGATTCTTTGCAGCCTCTTTCATCAGGCGTGTGGTCTCGGCGATGCTCTTCTCCAGTTGTGTTCTAGTCATACGACGGATAATAGGGTCTGCTGCAAAGGCTCCACTTTCTGCTGTTGGGAGTTTATCTGTAGGATATTGAGAGTTGATGGCAGCCAGTTTGATTTCTCGAGCATCGGGTGATAAGTCCTCCATTTTTGTCGAAAGGCTACTCTTGATCTCCTTGACAATTTGTTGTGGCGTAATTCCATGATCAGCATTGTACTTCAACTGTTTTGTGCGTCGTCGAAGGGTTTCGTCGATGGTTAGTTGCATACTCTGTGTGATGGTATCTGCATACATGATGACCTTCCCATTCAGGTTTCGGGCAGCACGGCCAGCTGTCTGTGTCAGACTTCTGTGTGAACGTAGGAATCCTTCTTTGTCTGCGTCTAGTATTGCTACTAGTGATACCTCCGGCAGGTCAAGTCCCTCTCGGAGCAGGTTAACTCCTACCAGCACATCGAACGCACCTGCACGCAAATCACTCATAATTCTAACACGGTCAAGTGTTGCCACATCACTATGAATATAGTTGGCACGGACATCATGATTTAGCAAGTACTCTGTCAGTTCCTCTGCCATTCGTTTAGTAAGTGTAGTAACCAATACACGCTCCCCACGATGGCTTCTTGTCAGGATCTCGTCAAGTAAATCGTCTATTTGGTTCTCGCTCGGACGTACTTCTATTTCCGGATCTAGCAGACCTGTCGGACGGATAAGTTGTTCCACAACAACTCCTTCCGCCTCATTAAGTTCGAAGTCGGCAGGTGTGGCAGAAACGTAAATTACTTGATGAATCATTGCTTGAAATTCCTCAAATCGCAAAGGACGATTATCAAAGGCTGCAGGCAAGCGGAAACCAAACTCGACCAGATTTGTCTTTCTAGCACGATCTCCACCATACATCGCGCTGATTTGAGGAACGCTGACATGACTTTCATCTATTACCAACAGAAAATCCTTTGGGAAAAAATCTAACAAACAATAAGGACGTTGACCAGCCTCACGACCATCAAAATAACGTGAATAATTCTCAATTCCAGAACAATGACCAAGTTCCTTAATCATTTCCATGTCATATTCGACACGTTCTTTAATACGTTGAGCCTTAATGCTGTCCCCTATTTCGTTGAAGAATTCAATCTGTTTGAGCAAGTCATCCTGAATCTGCCTGATAGCTATCTCAGTCTGCTCTTTGGATGTTACAAACAAGTTAGCAGGATAGATTTGATATTCTTCGAACGCTGCCAATCGATGAAGTGTTATAGAATCAAGTTCCTCAATACTGTCAATCTCATTATCCCAAAACGTTACGCGCAGAATGTTCTCACTATAGGCCATGAATACATCAATAGTGTCGCCTTTAACCCTGAAGTTTCCACGTTGTAAGTCTATATCGTTACGTACATAGAGTGCGTCAACTAAACGGCGTAGAAACGTGTTTCGGTTGAGAATCTGTCCTTTTTTGATATTTATGACGCTATTGGCCATTGAAGTAGGTCCTCCCATACCGTAAATGCATGAAACGGAGGAGACAACAACTACATCTTTTCTTCCAGAAAGTAAAGCGGAGACGGCAGAAAGTCTTAAACGGTCAATTTCATCATTGATAGCGAGATCTTTCTCAATATATGTATCGGAAGCAGGAAGGTATGCTTCTGGCTGATAGTAATCGTAGTATGACACATAATACTCGACTGCATTATTGGGGAAGAATCCCTTCATTTCTTCATAAAGCTGAGCGGCAAGTGTCTTGTTATGACTCAATATTAGGGTGGGGCGGTTTATGTTGGCAATCACATTCGCGATAGTGAATGTTTTCCCAGAACCGGTAACACCCAAAAGAACTTGGGCACGGTCTCCACGGTTTATACCATCGGTGAGTTCGCGAATCGCCTCCGGCTGATCGCCTGTAGGCTTAAATTTTGATGTCAATTTGAAGTCCATAGAGTGCAAATTTACTAAAAACACTGTAATAAATGTACACTTTCAGTATTTTTTTGCTAAAAAACATTTACTTCATTTTGTCATTAATAGAATAATGTGTAATTTTGCGACGAATTTTCGGTAATTTGAACGAACATGAAGAAGTTTTTTCTGATCTCTATATGTTTTGCAATGCTGTTTTCCAGTTGTGCTCATGAGTTTAATCAGGTTTTTAAAAGCCAGGATAATGATTATAAGTATGAGTACGCTAAGGAGTGTTATGCTAATGGTAAATATCAACGTGCAATAACTCTACTCGACGGATTGGTTATTCCCATGAAAGGTACCGAGAATGCTCAAGAGTGTCTTTACATGTTAGCGATGGCCCAATACATGGCTAAGGATTACGAAATGGCTTCCGCTACGTTCCGTAAGTATTGCCAGTCATATCCTAAAGGTGTCTTTGCTGAGCAGGCTTCCTACTTTGTGGGGGAAAGCCTCTTTGAAAGTACTCCTGAGCCTCGTCTCGATCAATCTCCTACTGTTGCTGCCATTGCCGCCTATCAAGAGTTTCTTGACCGATATCCTGATGCTAAGAACAAGCGTCAGGCGCAATATAGGATGTTTGATTTGCAGAACAAACTTGTTACTAAAGAATTGCTGTCAGCTCAGCTCTATTATAATCTTGGAACATATTTCGGCAACTGCTCACTTGGTGGTAGCAATTATGAGGCTTGCATCGTGACTGCGCAAAATGCATTGAAGGACTATCCTTATAGTAAACAACGTGAAGATTTTGCTCTGCTCATCATGAAGAGTAAGTTCGAACTTGCCGAAAATAGCACTGAGGCCAAGCGCATGGATCGTTATCGTGACGCTGAAGATGAGTGTTATGGCTTTATAAATGAATATCCGGATTCAAAGAGCAAAGCCTTGGCAGAAAAATACATAAGCCGTTGCAAGAAATATACGGGTGAGGAATCAGATAGTAACAAAGATAATAACGAATAAATTAAAACAAAGAATAAATTAGTCAATTTTTATGGATTACAAGAAGTCAAAAGCACCGGTAAACACTGTAACACGTAACATCATGGATCTTTGCGATGAGACAGGCAACATTTACGAGACTGTTGCAATCATTGCAAAGAGAGCAAATCAGATTTCAGTGGAAATCAAGCAGGATCTCAGCAAGAAGCTGGCAGAGTTTGCATCCTATAATGATAGTCTTGAGGAAGTATTTGAAAACCGCGAGCAGATTGAAATATCTCGTTATTATGAGAAACTTCCGAAGCCGTCACTGTTGGCTACTCAGGAGTTCATTGATGGAAACGTTTATTTCCGTGATCCCGCAAAGGAAAACAAAGACAATTAAACCTGTATGATTCAGCGTAAACAAACTCTTTTCTTGCTTCTGGCTCTTGTCTGCACCTTGGCGTGTCTATTCCTTCCTATTGGATGGTTCACTCCACAAGATATGGGGGCAGACATGAGCATGTATAATCTTTGGGTAGTTGAGCCGAATGGAACGCATAATTTCTCGGTATGGGCATTGTTTGCTATTCTGTTGATTACTATTCCCATTAATATCGCGGCTATTTTCTCGTACCGCAATCGTAAGGCACAAGCGCGTTTTTGCATGTTTATTTTTCTGCTTTGTCTTGGGTGGTATGTTGTCTATGTAATATTCGGTAAACTATTGCCATACGGAGAGTTCTCGCCAGGCATTGCGGCTGCGCTTCCTTTAGTGGCAATGATTCTATATGTTATGGCGCGTAAGGCTATTCTAGCTGATGAGGCTCTTGTTAGGGCTGCTGATAGAATTAGATAAACTAGTATAGTAGTATAGTCTCCTTTACTAATCGAGTTATACAATACAATAAAAGGTCGCTCATGAGCGACCTTTTATAATTATAATTATTCTGTTTGCATAATTAGAGTCCCAACTTTTTCTTGGCATCAGAAGCAGCTTTATCAATAGCTGCACCTGTCTTGGCCTTGGCGTCCTCAACTGCGGCATTTGCTTTATCTACTGCAGCATCCTTAGCGTTTTCAACTGCATTTGCTGCTGCATCTTTTGCATTCTCAACAGCTCCCTCAACAGCATCCTTGGCACCTTCTACAGCGTCCTTTGCTCCTTCAACTGCATTACCAGCAAAAGAGGCGGCGTCAATTCCAAGAGCTTTAAGGGCTTCTGTAGCGCCTGTCAGTTTCTCAACAGTCTCGCTCGGAATGGCACTGATGCCATCGATCAATGAAGAAACAGCAGCATTAGTTCCTACGAAAGCTTTAATCTTATCAGCATTCTCCTTCAGGAATCCCTGAACTTTTGCAAGATACTCCTGAGCAATAGCAGGATTGTTTGCGAGGAACTCTGCAACTTTTGCCTTTATAGACTCAAGTGCACTTTGGAAAGCATTCACGTCCTTGCTTTCAAGATTCTCAGCAAGAGCATTAATAGTAGCCTCTGCTTCTGCGGCGGCGTCAATTACTGCTACGGTGTCTGCTACTTCAGCTTCTGGAGCTTTAGCTTTGTTGCCACAACTTGCGAATGTCATAGCAAGCGCTGCGATGGCTAAAAAGAAAATTTTCTTCATAATAAATGTTTTTTTAATGAATATTAGAAAATTTATTGGTGCAAATATACTTTTTTTACTAATATAGTGTTCCTTTTGTTTGTTATTTTTAACAACAAACACATTTTTTCTTCCTCTTTTTGTGTAAATTATTGTTATCAATTGCACAAATTCTATTTGTTTGTATAAAAATAGTTATTCTTCCTAAGATGTTTTCATTTTATTTATGAGCGCATTAATACTATATAAAAAAGGAGCACCCGAATTTGGATGCTCCTTAGATTATAAATAGAATAGGGTATTACTCTTCCCAGTTCTCCTGCGTCTTGCGGACGTAGGTCTTGTAGCGGAGCTGGGCCATCTTCTGAGCCTCGGCGAAGAGCTCCTCAGCCTCGTTGGGATAAGCCTTCTTGACAGAAAGGTAACGAACCTCACCGAGCAGGAAATCGTGGAAGTTTGCCCAGTTAGGCTCCTTAGAGTCGAGTGAGAACGGGTTCTTGCCTTCCTCAGCCAGAGCTGGGTTGTAACGCCACAGATGCCAGTAGCCGCACTCAACGGCCTTCTTCTCCTCAGCTTGGCTCTTACCCATACCACCTTTAGCCTTCAAACCGTGGTTGATACAGGGTGCATATGCTATAACGATTGAAGGTCCGTGCCATGCTTCTGCCTCGCGGATAGCCTTCAGAGTCTGAGCGTGGTCAGCACCCATCGCAATCTGAGCAACGTATACATAACCGTAAGTAGTGGCAATCATACCTAGATCCTTCTTGCGGATTCGCTTACCCTGAGCAGCGAACTGAGCAATAGCACCAAGAGGAGTAGCCTTAGAGGCCTGGCCTCCAGTGTTAGAATAAACTTCAGTATCGAGTACGAGGATGTTAACATCTTCACCAGAAGCGATGACATGGTCGAGACCGCCATAACCGATGTCGTAAGAAGCACCGTCACCACCGATAATCCACTGAGAGCGTTTTACCAGATAGTGGTCGAGGGTTTTCAGTTCCTTACAGAACTCGCAACCGTTGGCAGCGCCAGCAGCAATAGCCTCACGTAGCTTCGGAGCAATCTCTTTGGTCTTGTCGGCATCTTCTTTATTAGCAATCCACTCTTCAGCAAGAGCCTTGAACTCCTCAGGAGCACCCTCAGATGCGTCACAGAGCAGTTTGGCAACGCGCTCCTTCATCTTCTTGTTTCCAAGAGCCATACCGAGACCGAACTCACAGAAATCCTCAAACAGAGAGTTGTTGAAGACTGGTCCCTGACCCTTCTCGTTCTTGGTATAAGGAGTAGAAGGAATAGATGCAGAATAGATAGAAGAGCAACCTGTTGCGTTAGCAATCATCTCACGGTCACCGAACAGCTGGCTTATAAGCTTCACGTATGGAGTCTCACCGCAACCAGAGCAAGCACCAGAGAACTCAAACAACGGCTGTGCGAACTGAGAGTTCTTCACATTGCTGCGGATATCAATAAGATCCTGCTTACTCTTTACCTGTTTCACACAGAACTCCCACTTCTTGGCCTCAAGTTTCATCTCTTCCTTATCGGGGTTGTATGGAACCATAGTAAGAGCCTTGCCCAACTTCGGGTTGCCTGGGCAGATATCAGCACAGTTGCCACATCCGAGACAGTCGAGTACGCTGACCTGAATGGCGAAATGCATACCCTTCATGGCTGCAGGGGCTTTCATGTCGATAGTCTTACCCTCATAGCCCTTAACCTCTTCATCGTTCATGACGAACGGACGAATAGCAGCATGAGGACAGATGTAAGCGCATTGGTTACATTGGATACAGTTGTCGATGTTCCAAGCAGGAACAAAGGCTTCAACACCACGTTTCTCATAAGCAGCAGTGCCAACCTCCCAAGAACCATCAACAGTACCGTGCTTTACAAAATCAGATACCTTCAACAAGTCACCTGCCTGAGCATTGATTGGACGAACAAGTTCCTTAACGAATGCGGGAGCATCATCGGCCTTTACCTCATCATCAGGCAAGTTAGCCCACTCGGGCTTCACGGTCAACTGAACGTACTCACCACCACGATCAATTGCAGCGTAGTTCTTATCAACAACATCCTGACCCTTAGCACCGTAAGACTTCAAGGCTGCTGCTTTCATTTTCTCAACGGCGAGTTCAACGGGGATGACGCCGGTGATGCGGAAGAATGCACTCTGCAGGATGGTGTTGGTGCGGTTGCCTAGACCAATCTCCTGTGCAATCTTAGTAGCGTTGATGGTATATACGGTGATGTTGTTTTGAGCGAAGTAACGCTTTACCTTGTTAGGCATGAATTTCTCAAGTTCGTCGGCATCGAAAATGGTGTTCAGCAGGAACTGACCATTTTTCTGTAGACCACGAGTCACGTCGTACATATGGAGGTAAGCCTGAACGTGGCAAGCCACGAAGTTAGGTGTGGTTACCAGATAGGTAGAACGAATTGGGGTATCACCGAAACGCAGGTGAGAGCAGGTGAAACCTCCAGACTTCTTAGAGTCGTACGAGAAGTAAGCCTGGCAGTATTTGTTGGTGTTGTCACCGATAATCTTTACAGAGTTCTTGTTAGCACCTACGGTACCATCAGCTCCCAGACCATAGAATTTAGCTTGGAACATTCCTGCACCACCAAGGGCAATCTCTTCAACCTCAGGCAGAGATGTGAAAGTAACATCGTCAACGATACCAATTGTGAAATGATCTTTTGGTGAAGGCATAGCGAGGTTGTTGAACACGCTGATAATCTGAGCAGGTGTGGTATCGTGAGAACCAAGACCATAACGGCCACCCACGATGAGCGGGCGATCCTCAACGTCATAGTATGCATCTTTCACGTCGAGATACAAAGGTTCGCCATTTGCTCCAGGCTCCTTTGTACGGTCAAGAACTGCAATACGTTTTACACTCTTTGGAACTGCAGCCAGCAGGTGCTTTACAGAGAATGGACGATAGAGGTGAACAGAAATCATACCCACCTTCTGACCATTAGCATTCAGATAGTCGATAGCCTCACGTGCTGCATCAGTAGCAGAACCCATCAGGATAATCATGCGGTCAGCATCCTCGGCACCATAGTAAGAGAATAAGTGATACTCACGACCGGTAATCTTAGAGAGCTCGCCCAGATACTTCTCAACAACTTCGGGAACTGCATCGTAATAAGGATTACAAGCCTCACGGTGTGTGAAGAAGGTCTCGGGGTTCTCCGCAGTACCACGGGTGATTGGACGCTCAGGGCTCATAGCACGGTCGCGGAAACGCTTGATGTACTCCTCCTTTACGAGGGGGCGAACATCCTCTTGATCGAGCAACTCAATCTTGTGATACTCGTGAGAGGTGCGGAAACCATCGAAGAAGTTAACGAAGGGAACGCAAGTCTCCAAAGATGCCAGGTGGGCAGCAGCAGTCATATCCATTACCTCCTGTACAGAACCCTCGCAAAGCATGGCGAAACCAGTCTGGCGGCAAGCCATAACGTCCTGGTGATCACCGAAGATACAGAGAGAATGGCTGGCGAGCGTACGTGCAGAAACGTCAAACACGCAGGGGATCAATTCACCAGCAATCTTGTACATGTTAGGGATCATCAAAAGTAGACCTTGAGAAGCAGTAAAGGTAGTTGTAAGAGCACCAGCCTGCAGAGATCCGTGAACAGCACCAGCTGCACCTGCCTCAGACTGCATCTCCTGAACTGCTACCGTCTGCCCCCAGAGGTTCTTACGACCACGTGCAGCCCATTCGTCTACGTGCTCAGCCATTGGTGAGGACGGAGTAATTGGGTAAATAGCAGCTACCTCAGAGAACATATAGCTCACGTGAGCAGCTGCCTCGTTACCATCACAAGTAATAAACTTTTTTTCTTTTGCCATTGTTATAAATATAATTTAATAAATGAATAATGTTTTGTTAATATAAAAATCCTAATAACCAGAGAGGAATCTGATTCCCTTTGCCTATCTCAGTGTTATAACGTGCATAAATCGTATCAGCATTTATCCGTATCTTTTCAGCCATATATGCATCACAAATACGGAATTTCTTGTTTTTGTCAACAATATAGTAGCCATCTTTCTTACCTTGGTTTACCAAATGGTCTTTCCATAACGCATTGACAAAGAATGTCTCCATGGCATCTTGTCTATTTACCTGAATGGGATATATTGCGTACATTAGATTTGAATTGTGAAGGAGGACCTTTGTAGGTTTCTTAGGAAAAGCCTGTCCAACTGGATAGATGAGGTTGATAAGACGAGCGTCAGCCAAATATTTAATATAATTCATTACCGTGGCACGACTTGTCTCAATGTCAAGTGCAAGTTGGGAGATGTTAGGAGCTTTAGGACCTTGTTCTGCCAGCTGATAAAATAACTTTTTTATTTTTGTTAAATATTTCAATTCAATCTGCTTAATGAGCAGAATGTCCACCTCTGTCATCATGTTCATAGTCTTAAGCAGATTCTCTGAATAGTTTCTGTGCTCCTGAAAAAAAGGATAGAATCCATGATGAATATAATCCTGAAAAAACTTATTGGGGGAGATCTTGGGAAGAATCTGTTTTACGATATGTTCATGATCATTTAATATTTCCTCTAATGCATATGGTTTAAAATTATTACCTGTCAAAAGATTTAGGAACTCTCTAAACGAATAGCCTCTAAGATTGTAGCTCTTTACAATTCCATTAAGCTCTGGATTTTCTTCTTTAAGCCGCATCACACTTGAACCGGTGAAAACGATTTTCAATTCCGGATAATTGTCGTAACAATATCGGAGCTCCTTACTCCAGTTAGGTTCCTTAAAGACTTGATCGATAAGCAAAACTTTTCCACCGTTTTTGTAAAACTCTCCAGCGAAATCAGCGATACCTCTACCTTGGAAATAGAAGTTATTCATGTTGATATAAAGGCATTGGCGATCGCGTGTGTCAAAATGTTCTTTCGCATATTGAAGCAAAAATGTGGTTTTTCCAACGCCACGTGTGCCCTTAATGCCAATCATGCGATCGCTCCAGTCTATTTCGTCCATCAAATTCCGGTGTACTGGTGCGTTCACATGCTCAACCAAATAAGTGTGCGTGCGAAAGAAAGCCTCCATCATTCTTGTCTTTTCGTTTGTTTCAGATGCAAAGATACTAAATATTCTTTAATTTGCAAACTCTACATAGCAAAATATCTTTTTTTTTTCGTAAATTTGCAGAACATTAATTGATATTTTGGATGAAGATACATGTTTTCAATCCTGAACACGACCTTGCGCTAGCATTTAACAAAGACCAATTTACACCGCCTCATGCTGCCAGAGAGCTCCGTTTCAGACTAGGATTCCTTCCAGCTTTGTGGGCAGATGAAAGCGATGTGGTCTTAGTGGATGATGCGGATTTTGCCCAAAGAGCTTGCAGGAAACTTCACAGGCGCATGGCTGGTGTGTCTTTCCTGGAGGACGTGGATTTACGTTCTTTTTTGGAACATTATGGTTCATCTGATGTGGAATGTAGCGTATGGGGTTGGGATTTGCCGGTGAGAAAACGATTGATAAAATCAGGTGTTAATGAGAATGTACTTCCTTCGCACGATCAAATACAGAGCATAAAAGTCCTTTCCGGACGTCAAACTGCTGTTAAACTGTTGGCTCAGCTCACCGATGGACACGAGACGGTGGGCCAATCGGTAGTGTGTTCCTCACTGTTAGATATCTTTCAATTCATATCGCATTGGAAACATGTTGTGTTAAAGGCCCCTTGGAGCTGTAGTGGTAGGGGCATTAAGTATGTAAGCGGAACGCTTTCTAATTCACAGCTAGGGTGGTGTAAACGTGTTCTTGAACAGCAAGGTAGTGTTATTGCTGAGCTATATTATAATAAGGTGTTAGATTTCGGAATGGAATTCCAAGCTCATGCTGATGGTACTGTGTCGTACAAAGGTCTATCTGTTTTCCAGACTCGTAATGGTGCTTATATGGGCAACTTACTTGCTCGAGAGGATGACAAAATGCAAATGCTCGACAGGTATTTTCAACGTAACATCCTTCATGACGTGAGGGAAAAACTCATCTGTTGTCTGTCAGCATATGCCCGTGGCATTTACACGGGTCCGTTAGGTGTCGACATGATGGTTGTACCACAAGAAAAAGGCCACGGTTATTTGCTGCATCCTTGTGTTGAAGTCAATTGGCGGCGTACCATGGGTCATGTGGCATTGTCGTTAACTCCTGCTCCTTTGGAACCAAAGCAGGTAATGCGTGTCTCAAATGACACCAGCGATGTGCTTCGATTGACAGTGATGGAGCATGAAATGATAAACTTAAAATAAACTACAAATAAAACAATTCACGATGAAACGAATTCTATTTTCTATCATTCTTTTTTTGCCTCTTATGGCTTTAGCACAGTACAGATCTCAGGTGTGGTCGCCAGATAACGGTGACGGGACTTACACCAATCCCGTTATCAATGCAGACTATAGCGACCCTGATGTGTGTGTTGGTCCAAGTGGTGAAGATTATTACATGACAGCATCTTCTTTTCAGTGTGTACCGGGACTTCCTATACTACACTCTAAAGATCTGGTTAACTGGGAGATAATAAACTACGCTCTATCGTCACTTTATGAAGGCGATGATGAGTTGGAAGCGCACTTCAGTACCCCTCAGCATGGGAATGGAGTGTGGGCACCTTCTATCAGATATCATAATGGCTGGTATTACATCTACTGGGGTGACCCGGATTATGGGGTATATATGGTGAAAACTCAGGATCCGGTAGGCAAGTGGGAAAAACCTCATTGCGTTATTCGGGGGAAAGGATATATAGACACAACACCACTTTGGGATGATGATGGTCGTTGCTATCTAGTGAACGGATGGGCAAACTCTCGCTCTAAGTTTGCTTCTGTTCTCACAGTTCGTGAACTTTCTGCAGATGGAACAAAGGCCATTGGCCAGCCTGTCATCGTATTCGATGGTAACGGTACAGAGAATCGTACTTGTGAGGGTCCCAAGTTTTATAAGCGTGACGGCTGGTACTGGATCATGTGTCCCGCAGGTGGTGTTCCCACAGGATTCCAATTAGCTATGCGTAGCAAGTCGCCCTATGGCCCTTATGAGCATAAGATTGTATTGGCACAAGGAAAGACCAACATCAATGGCCCTCATCAGGGCGGATGGGTGCATACGAAATACGGTGAAGACTGGTTCATCCATTTTCAAGACAAGGATGCATACGGTCGCGTGGTACACTTAAATCCCATTGATTGGAGTAGTGGCTGGCCTGTGATGGGAAAGAAAGGCGAACCCGTTACTAAATACAAGAAACCTACGAGCAGCTCCTCTGTGATTATGAACCCTGTTGAGAACGACGAGTTTAATGCCCCTGTTTTGGGCAAACAGTGGCAGTGGCATGCTAATTATGACGAGAAATATGGGGTTCCAACCGCTTTCGGCACTTTCCGGATCTATACTTATAAATTATCTGAAGGTTGGGTGAATTTTTGGGAAGTCCCCAACCTACTATTGCAGAAGACTCCGGCAGATGAATTTTCGGTAACTACGAAATTGCGCATGACCTCAAAAGCAGACGGACAGTTCGGTGGATTGATTATGATGGGACTTGACTATTCCTCTCTTGTTGTGAGACGGCAGGGTAATGACTTCCAACTTGTTCAAATAACTTGTAAAGCTGCTGATAAAGGTAAACCACAAATAGAAAACGTAATTGCAACTTTAAAGCCAACAAAGAAAGATGCCACTGATTACAAACCGGGTGTTCATTTGGATATTTATATGCGTTTTTCTGTGAAGAATTCAATACTGAGGTTTGCATGGAGTATGGATGGTAAGAAGTTTACTGGATGTGGGGACGAATTCCAAATTAAGGAAGGTAAATGGATTGGTGCAAAGTTTGGTTTAATAGCTGCTGAGACAGATCCTAACTGTGACCGTGGTTGGGTAGATGCAGATTGGATCCGTGTGACAAAAATAGAATAAACAATGGAATCTTCCACGATTTATAATTTATTATATATGTTTGATGCGAGATTTATGTCAAGAAAAGCGAAAACTTTCGTTTTTCTTTGAAAATAGTTGTTGAAATATTTGCAGGTTATTTGTTTTTTGCATACCTTTGCATCCGCTTTCGCCTCAAAAAAGAGGTGCTGGCGTTAAAAGAGAGTTCTTTGAAAGATTTACATAAGACAGAGAAGTAGTAGTACAAGAAGCTGTCGGTGCTTTGGTCAGTTGATCTGGCTGTTGCGCCGTCAGGGTAAATGAAGACAAACCGTCAGTTATTCGGTCCCTCGCTTATACGATAGGGCCAATTTTCTGAGGAAAGGTGCCTTTAACACTTCGAGACTATTCGGATACGGACGTTCTGAGACAGACAGTATGGCCTTATGGCCGTATGAAGATAAAGATTATACAACGGAGAGTTTGATCCTGGCTCAGGATGAACGCTAGCTACAGGCTTAACACATGCAAGTCGAGGGGCAGCATGGGGGTTGCTTGCAACTTCCGATGGCGACCGGCGCACGGGTGAGTAACGCGTATCCAACCTTCCCCATAGTAGGGGATAGCCCGTAGAAATGCGGATTAATACCCTATGTTCTCCGAAGAGGACATCTGATTTGGAGTAAAGATTTATCGCTATGGGATGGGGATGCGTCTGATTAGGCTGCAGGCGGGGTAACGGCCCACCTGGCCTACGATCAGTAGGGGTTCTGAGAGGAAGGTCCCCCACACTGGTACTGAGACACGGACCAGACTCCTACGGGAGGCAGCAGTGAGGAATATTGGTCAATGGGCGTAAGCCTGAACCAGCCAAGTAGCGTGAGGGATGACGGCCCTACGGGTTGTAAACCTCTTTTGTTCGGGAATAACGTGCGGCACGCGTGCCGCATTGCATGTACCGTTCGAATAAGGACCGGCTAATTCCGTGCCAGCAGCCGCGGTAATACGGAAGGTCCGGGCGTTATCCGGATTTATTGGGTTTAAAGGGAGCGCAGGCGGCCTATTAAGCGTGACGTGAAATGTAGTTGCTCAACATCTGCACTGCGTCGCGAACTGGTTGGCTTGAGTGCACGGGAGGAAGGCGGAATTCGTGGTGTAGCGGTGAAATGCTTAGATATCACGAAGAACCCCGATTGCGAAGGCAGCCTTCCGCAGTGTTACTGACGCTCATGCTCGAAAGCGCGGGTATCGAACAGGATTAGATACCCTGGTAGTCCGCGCGGTAAACGATGGATGCCCGCTGTCGGCCTTTTTGTGCCGGCGGCCAAGCGAAAGCATTAAGCATCCCACCTGGGGAGTACGCCGGCAACGGTGAAACTCAAAGGAATTGACGGGGGCCCGCACAAGCGGAGGAACATGTGGTTTAATTCGATGATACGCGAGGAACCTTACCCGGGCTTGAAC